>JAJRPR010000084.1 GCA_024280655.1 Alphaproteobacteria bacterium
GTAAATACTGGTGATGAATTGCTACAATTATATACAATTTATAGCCCACCAGAACATAAAGACGGTGTGCTAAGAGCGACCAAAGCTGAGGCGGAAGCATCAGAAGAGCATTTTGATGGTAAAACATCAGAATAGGCTTGCACTAACAGATAAATATTGAAGATATAGCCTAACCTCAAAATCTGGGGTTAGGCTTTTTTGGAGCAATTAATATGATTATGGGCATTGCATCTTTGGTTTTTATTCCGCTTTTAGCAATTTCAATAGTGCATTTAATGTGGGCATTTGGCAGCACCTATCCAGTAAAGAGCGAAAAGGCATTAGCAAAAACAGTTGCAGGCTTCAAAGGAATAGAAAAAATGCCCCCTCGCCTCGCCTCTTTCGCAGTGTCTGTTGGAACACTATTTACAGGAATATGGGCACTATCAATGGCAGACCCAGCCCCAAGCGCTACCTTAACAATAGGCGGCGCAATCCTCTCGCTGATATTTTTAGGTCGAGGCGTTTTTGGCTACACAAAAAAATGGCAAGCCCTAACGCCAGAAGAGCCCTTTAGATCAATGGACAAAAAAATCTATTCGCCCTTGTGTATCGCACTAGGTCTAGGCTTTGCTTTTCTTGTTGTTTGGCGGATGTTTTAGAGATTTTATCTATCCTCATTTATACCTGAACCCCTACCCCAACCCTCCCCGCAAGGTGGAGGGAGAAGAAAGAGAAGCCCTCCCTACAAGTAGGAGAGAAGTTTGAACTGCGATTGTTTTTATTGTAATTTTCCTTGAAACTAAGCAAATATCTATCCCACTTCCCCTTGCGGGGAGGGGTTAGGGGTGGGGGTTTGTAAAAGAGTGTAAGCAACATCGCTTTCCTACTCAACTACCAAACTTAGAGTAATCCTCACTGAGTCGCCTTAGTATTATTGTCGTGTTTTTTTAAGAAGCTCTTGCGCATTCGCATTACCTTGCTCAGCAGCCAAACGAAACCACAAAGCAGCTTCAACATAATCTTCTTTCCTGACTAATTTTCAAATTACTTTTTTGCTTAATCCTTTTGCTCTAACTTTTACTCACTAAGTACACAATAACTATATTCATTATTTTGTATCCCAAATTCTTTTCGCCATATATGCTTATCTTTATCAAAATTATAATTTGCACATAAAGATAAAATTTCGGAAATTAAATGGTAAGCGGTACACAGATTTATAAGAAATATCGCTATCAGAGCATTGCGATTATTATTATTGCGATAATAATTTCGCTTTTAGTGGGGTATTTTTCTGCAAATATTGCAGGCAATATCGCACAAGAAGATTTGCGTGCTAAAGCGCAAGAAACCATTTCAATTCAAGTTGAGACCCTAACAGGACAATTAGACAAATATCGCCTACTTTCTGCAACACTTGCCCGCAGAAGCGATATTGCGCAACTCTTCACCATGAGCGATAATGAGCAAGCAGCGATTAAAGCAAAGCAAATCGCTATTCAATCGGCAGCTATTTCAGGAGCGCTAAAGGTTGTATTTATTCGACCAGATGGGCAAACCCTAGCCTCTGGTCTTGGCGAACCCATTGGACGGGTTGACCCGACTTCACCAATGATGATTGCAGCTCTTGAGGGACGGCTGGGGCGACAGGTAAATATTTTATACGGGAGAAAACGTGCCTATACATTTGCAACAGCAATTCGAAATAATGATAAGTTTGTTGGCGTAATAGCAATCTATGTGAAGCTTGATGAATTAGAAGATAATTGGTCATTAACAAAAATGCCAATTCTTGCCGTTGATAAACGCGGCGCAATAATCATGTCAAACCAACCCCAGTTACGCCTAAAAGCATTACAAGAAGTCAGCACAAAGCACGGTAAATATATTAGCCTAAAACTAGATGCACAAAATATTGAATATATAGATTATAAAAGATTTTTGCCGCAAACTGGTTGGGAATTGCACGTCTTAGCAAATATTGCTCCCATTAAAATAGCAAGGGTTTTTTGGGGGATTTTCAGCGCATTCATAGTTTTATTATTAGCATTTATCGCTTTGATGTTACTCAATCGTCAGAGGGAAATAACCACAAGAGCACGACACGACAGGGCAACTTCGCTTCGCCTAGAGCGCACAGTTCGTGAGCGCACCAAAGAGCTAACCAAGATAAATATCATACTGGCAAGTGAAGTTGAAGAACGCAAACAGGCCGAATTACAATTAAGAAAAACTCAAAATGAATTAATCCAAACAGGTAAATTGGCAGCTTTAGGGCAAATGTCAGCCTCGCTTTCCCACGAATATAACCAACCCCTATCCGCTACAAAAGCCTATGCGGATAATGCCATTAAATATCTTGAACTTGGGCGCACAATCGAGGTTAAGAATAACATTTCTCATATTTCAAAATTAGCAGATAGAATGGGGGAAATATCAAAACATCTAAGAAATTTTGCCCGCAAACCAAATATTTCCTTTGGCGCAATTTCAATTAATAATGTAATAAATGATGCGCTTGAAGTTATGTCAGCACGAATTAAATCTGAAAATGCGCTAGTGGAAATAGATATAGGAAATGAGGATATTTTTGTGCTAGCAGGAAATATTAGATTGCAACAAGTCATTGTAAATATTATTTCAAATGCCCTTGATAGCATGAGTGAATTATCAAACCCACGCATTAATATCAGTATTTCAAAAGCTAAAGGTAAAATATCACTTCACATTCGTGATTATGGCCGAGCTATTGCAAAAGAAAATCTAAATCTAATTTTCGATCCATTTTTTACCACCAAAGAAGTTGGAAAAGGATTAGGGCTAGGCCTTTCAATCTCGTATAATATTATAAAAGATTTTGGTGGGCGCTTATATGCTAAAAATTATGACAATGGCGGGGAAACGAACGAAGCAAACAACAGCCAAAATGGAAAAAGAATAAACGGCGGGGGTGTCGGGGTCGGGAGCAAAGCGACCAACGGCGACAAGAATAAAGAAGGCGGGGGTGTCCCCGTGTCAAGCACGGGGCAGGCTCTGGTCGGGAGCATGGCGGGGGTGCCGGGGCCGGGAGCAAAGCGACCAACGGCGGCAGGGGAAAATGAGACCAACGGCGACAAGTATAAAAGAGATGGCGCAATATTTACCATTGAGTTAAATAAAGCTAAAACAAGCACATCTCTACAATGAGCAAAACATAGAAGATAAAATGAATATTGAAGTTCTATTTATTGATGATGAAGAAGATTTGCGCCGTGCAGTTGGGCAGATGCTCGATCTTGCGGGGCTAAAGGCTAGAATTCTTAGCTCGGCAAATACCGCCCTTGCTTTAATTTCGCGCGACTTTGCTGGCATAATAGTTAGCGATATTCGTATGGAACAATTAAACGGCATGGAGCTATTAAAGCAGGTTGTTAAAATTGATAAGGAATTGCCAATTTTACTTGTTACAGGTCATGGTGATGTAAATCTTGCTGTTAATGCTATGCGTGATGGAGCTTATGATTTTATTGAAAAACCTTTTTCCCAAGAGCGATTTCTTGATGCTATAAATCGAGTCATCGAAAAACGCCGCCTTACTCTTGAAAATAGGCAATTACGTAACTCTATCAATATTAAAAATGATGATCTTGATAATTTGATAATCGGCAATAGCGCCACTATGCAAACAATAAAAAACCAAATTAGAACTATTGCACAATCACCAAGTGACATTTTGATAATTGGTGACACGGGGACAGGAAAAGAATTAAGCGCCAGAGCCATTCATTCCCTTTCCCTAAATAAGGCTAGCCCTTTCATCGCTATAAATTGCGCAGCACTTCCCCATGATATGATTGAAAGAGAATTATTTGGCTATGAGGCAGGTGCTTTTTCTGGAGCTAGCAGAGCAAGATTTGGCAAGTTTGAGCATGGACGCAATGGTACGATTTTCTTAGATGAAATAATATCATTACCGCAAAATGTTCAAGCAAAGCTTTTACGAGTGATTGAAGAAAATTCAATTACTCGCTTAGGATCAAACGAAGCCATCGCTCTTAATGCCCGCTTTATTGCCTCTTCAAGCATTGATCTTGAACAAGCCGCAAATGAGGGTAATTTTAGAAAAGATTTACTTTATCGTCTAAATACTATCACCCTAAAAATGCCTGCCCTAAAACAGCGCCAAGAAGATATTGTTGAGCTTTTCATTTACTTAACAAAACAAGCTGCAATTAGATTGCACCAAGAACCGCCAAACATTTCTGATAATCTGATTTCTTCACTGAACCACAAAGAATGGCCCGGTAATGTTAGAGAATTGCAAAATTTTGCTGAGCGTTATGTTATGGGTATTGAAAGTGATATTTCTGAACAAGAAACAATAAAACATGGCGTTCTATCTAAAAGAATTGCCGCCGTTGAGCGCCAAATAATCGCCAATGAATTAGTGGCACAATCTGGCAGGCTAAAAGCAACTTATGAGGGTTTGGGGATTTCAAGAAAATCACTTTATGAGAAAATGCAAAAACATAATCTCTCAAGTAAAGACTTTAAGAAGAATATTTAAGTGCAACCTCGCCCCTTTATCTATAATCCACCAAAAACAGAGCTAAACATTATTTATAAAGATGGTGATATTTTAGTTTTAGACAAACCCTCAGGCCTGTTAAGCGTTGCAGGCAACCAACCTCACCTAGCTGATTGCCTTGAAAGTCGAGCCAAAGAAAAATTTCCAAATGCGCTTATTGTCCATCGTTTAGACAAAGATACATCTGGCATAATTATTTTGGCACTTAACAAAAAAGTGCACGCAAATATCGGACTACAATTTGAAAGGAGAAAAATAGAAAAACAATATATTGCTAATGTGTGGGGTGAAATGAAACATGATAGCGGACAAATTGATGCGCCATTAATCACTGATTGGATTAATCGACCCAAACAAAAAATTGACTTTGAAAAAGGCAAAAGCGCTGTAACTAATTGGCAAGTAATTAAACGCAATAATAATTTTACAACTACTCTATTATCGCCAATTACAGGAAGATCGCATCAGTTACGAGTTCATATGCTCTCATTAGGACACCCAATTTTAGGCGATAATCTTTATGCACATGATGAAGCATTAAAAGCTGCTAAGCGCCTAGAATTACATGCAACTTACCTTAAACTCGCCCACCCAACAAGCGGCAAGCATATTAGTTTTACATCAAAACCTTCATTTTGAAATCCTCAACTTTCATTTTGCAAGGAACTTAGCTATAATAAAAAGAAACTTAGCTATAATGAAATAACTTGGCCTTTGGGAGGAGATCAAATTGGCATCTATGCGTAGCCATACATCACACATTGAATCTGCTTTATCTAACTCAAAAGCAGCGATTGATCCTGTTGTTGCCTCTTGGCAACGCTCAAAATTATTGCATAATCTTAACCCCGAACAATATCGCCCCCCTGAAAGATTATCAAATTATGAATTTAGCCAAGCAAGAGAAAAAATTGGCGCACTAATTCATATCGCCAACCCTAAACTTGATAGGCTTTATCTTGCGCTAGCATCAGTTGGTTGTTGTGTATTATTATCTGATGCAAAGGGCGTTCCTGTTGCTCGGCGTGGGGCAGAACCTGACGACAAGGTCTTTAATGAATTTGGTTTGTGGACTGGCGCATTATGGAGCGAGGATAGCGAAGGGACAAACGGCATTGGCACATGCCTTGTTGAAGAGCGGGCTTTAACAATCCATAAGGGGCAACATTTCCATTCTAAAAACACCGAATTTTCTTGTTCGGCTGCACCAATTTTTGATCATGATGGCAAACTTATTGGCGCTTTAGATGTATCATCTTACAAAACAGATTTAACTTCTGATTTTTCTAAGCTAATTGAATATAGCGTTATTGGAGCGGCACGGCGCATTGAAGCCGAAAATTTTTGCCGCCATTTTGCTAGCTCGAAAATAATCCTACCAGATAGTAATCTAAATGAAAATTCATTAGACAATAAATATCAAGGCGCATCTTTATTAGCCATTGATGGCGATGATATGGTTATTGGAGCAACCAGAAAAGCTCGTCATATATACGGACTAGGCCAAGATGGACTAAAAACAGCTATTCCACTTTCTTCACTAAATGGACAAGATATTGACGAAGCAAGCCAATATATCAAATCAGGGCAAAGAGCAATAAAACAAGCCCTCGCCCGCTCAAAAGGCAATATTTCCCAAGCCGCAATATCTATGGGCATAAGCCGAGCCACTCTGCATAGGAAGATTAAGCGGTTTAATTTGGATAGTTAAAGCGCTTTTGCTCAATAGCTAGGAGTGCCAAATATTGTGGTGAACTTGTAATTTTTACCCATATATTGTACCTTTTCACTAACATATATAAAGGAGCTGTGTGATGAGAATATTTCTAGTTATTTTATTAGCGATGGTAATGTTCCCATCTTCGGTTTTAGCGCAAAAGCAATGTAATTGGCTTAATAAAGGATTTTGGAAGAGTGCAAATATAAATAACGTTACTGCTTGCATCAAAACTTCTGATATCAATGCAATGGATAAGGACGGGTGGACACCGTTACATTATGCGGCATTTAGTAGTAATAATCCAGCAATTATCAAGCTCCTAATTGCAGATGGGGCGGATATCAATGCGGCAGATGCCAATAATGAATGGGGTGAGAGTGGATGGACGCCGTTACATCTTGCGATAGTCGAGGATAAACCATCAACTACTAAGATTCTTATTACTGCTAGAGCAAATGTCAATGCAATAACTGAAGGTGGATTAACGCCACTATATGCTGCAGCCGCTAATAATGAAAATCTGTCAATTATTAAAGCGTTACTTACAGCTGGGGCAGATATTAATGTAAGAGATGATGACGGGTGGACACCGTTGCATAAAGCGGCATGGCTTAATGATAATCCATTAATTATTGAAGCTATGATTGCAGCTGGGGCAGATATCAATGCAAAGGATAAATCCGGCTTGACGCCACTAAACGTTGCGGAAGGAAATAATAATAGTCCAGCAATTCTTGAGGCTGTGGTTGCAAATGAGGTTTCACTACTATTTTGCAATTGGATTGAAGAAGAATTCTGGGAGGCGGCAACTGCAAACGACATCACGACTTGCATCAACTCATCTGGTATTAATTTAAGGAGTGTGGACGATGTTGGAGGAACACCTTTGCATTGGGCGGCTGCATTTAGTGATAGTGTGTCAATTATAAAAAGCCTGATTGATGCTGGGGCAGATATTAACCAAATAGATGACATGGGCTGGACACCGCTACACTGGGCAGCGCTTCGGAATAATAATTCATCAATTATCGAGATAATGATTGCCGCTGGAGCAGATACCAATGCAAGGGATGAGGAGGGCTGGACGCCTTTACATCATGCTGCTGACAACAATGATAACCCTTCAATTATAAAAAGCCTGATTGCAGCTGGGGCAGATATCAACGCAAGAACTGAAGCGGGTTGGACGCCTTTGCATAGTGCAGCAGAAAGCAATGATAACCCTGCAATTATCAAGGCTTTGGTTGCTGGCGGGGCAGATATCAATGCAAAGAATGAAGATGGGTATTCGCCGCTCGATTATGCCACATTATTACGCACTAAAAACCCCTCAATCCTTGAGGCTTTGATTGCGGTTGAGGAAACATCACAATGTGATTGGCTTGAGAAAGATTTTTGGAAATATACAAGCATAGATGATGTAACGGATTGTATAAAAACATCTGATATCAATGCAGTGAACGATAGAGGATGGACTCCGTTGCATTTTGCGGCAGGATATAATTATGACTTATCAATTATCAAATTACTGATTTCTGCTGGGGCGGATGTCAATGCAAGGATTGATGATGGAGGAACGCCCGTGCATTTTCTTGCAGCATCATATAACAAGAATCCATCAATTTTCAAAATTCTGATTTCTGCTGGGGCAGATATCAACGCAAGGAATATTGATGGAAGAATAGCACTACATTATGCGGCGCAATATAGTGAAAACCCAGAAGTGATTATTGTTCTGCTTGAAAATGGTGCAAATGCAAAAGCCAAAGATATAAATGAAGAAACACCTTTTGATTTTGCTAAGAAAAATGAAAACATCAAAGGAACAGAGATCTATTGGCGCTTAAATGAAGCTCGGTTTGAGGATTAATAGAACAACTATTATATAGGAATAGGCAGTCTGTCGCAACATTGCGATAGTTACGCCCAATTCCTAATAGTAAACTAATTGCTTAAATAAGAAAGCTTAGTTACACTTTCCCCTCAAGCCTAACCCGTCTAGCGTCCCTCACCTGCAACAATAATACAGGTGTTACCAGCGCCATTCCTATTGCCATTGTGAGCAATCCCGGAGCTACGAATAATAGTGATACCAGCCCTACCCACCAGCGCTGCCATTTTTTCATTGGAGCGATGAGATAGCCTGAGAAGGCTATACCAATTCCTGCAATTCCTATCATTGCGCCAAGCAGCGTGATTGAAAATGCTGCCCATGTGAAACCATCTGTGACTAGCAATAAAGCAGGTGAGTAAACGAATACACATGGCACAATAACTTTTGCACTGCCTAAGCGAAAGGCGGTATTACCTGTTTTGAAAGGGTTCGATCCTGCAATGCCTGCCGCCGCATAGGCGGCTAGCGCCACGGGCGGAGTAATATCCGCTAACACTCCATAATCAAACACAAAGAAATGCGCAACTATTGGCTCAACTCCAAGCACCGCTAATGCAGGGGCTGCCACCGCCACTAAAATAATATAAGTTGCAGTTGTTGGAATGCCTGCGCCCATTAAAATACATGCAACCGCTATTAGAATTAGCGAGAAAAATAGTGCCCATTGCGTAACAGTGAAAAACGACATTGGCCAAATTGAGCCAATCACTGTGCCAAGATCAGTTGCAGTTTGCACCACAACATAACCAAGACGAAAACCAACGCCTGTTAGCGTCACTACACCAACAACAACACCAACCGTTGCCGCCGCCGCACCAACCGCTAGCGTATTTTTTGCCCCCATAGAAAGAGCGTGCCAGAGGTCTTTAATATTTAATCGATTTACGGGGTTCAAAAACCCAACAACAACGCAGGCAATAATACCATAAACCGCAGCAAAATCTGGCGTGCGCCCTGTTAAAATAAGATATACTAAAATTATCAACGGAATGATTGAAAGCCAATGTTGGCGCAAAACAACAAGCGTTTTTGGCAGGTCTTTTTTATCCATTCCCTTAAGACCAAGTTTTTTCGCCTCTAAATGCACCATGATAAAAATACCAAAATAATGCAGTAAAGCAGGAAAGAGAGCCGCTGCTAAAATATCACGCAGAGGAATTTCTAAATATTCCACCATAATAAAAGCCGCCGCACCCAAAATTGGTGGCGTTATTTGCCCACCAGTAGATGCTGTTGCCTCAACTGCACCAGCAAAATGTTTCGGATATCCAGCCTTTTTCATCGCAGGAATAGTAAGCGCACCTGTTGTCACCGTATTAGCGATTGATGAGCCTGAAATTGTCCCCATAAATGCCGAAGAAAAAATCGCAACTTTAGCAGGCCCACCAGCATAGCGACCAGCAATCACCATTGCTATGTCAATGAATAATTGCCCCAAGCCAATGCGGGTTGCCAAAACTCCAAACACAATAAACAAAAACACATATTGCGCCATCACCCCAATGGCAATTCCATAAATACCCTGATTAGTCATATAAAGATGATTGATTAAACCAAGCCAACTAGTGCCGCCATGTTTTAGCGCACCAGGGGCAAGTGGGCCAAAAAGCGCAAATAAAATGAATATAATAGCAATCATAGGAAGGGTTGGGCCAATCGAGCGTCGAGCCGCTTCAAGCGTTAAAAACAATAAAACTGTTCCCATAACAACATCAAAAGAAGAAGGATTACCAACCCGCTCTGCAACTATTTCTGGCGGTAAAAGCGGTAAATATAAAGCCGCAGCAACGGCGGCAAAAGCAAAAGCCAAATCATAAAGTGGCACGCCATCAAAGCGATACCATTTTCTAGGTAACACTTCTAATGAGTGAGTTTTTTTAGCAGAAAATAATATAAAAACTAAACCAAGCACAAAGCTGATATGAATGCCACGATGTAATAATTCACGGATAAGCCCAAAGCCTGAAGCATAAAAGTGATATGTGGTCATTGCCACTAATGCGATAGATACAACAACAGCTAGAATTGGCCCAGTCGAGCGGAACGCCATTTCTGGGTCATATTTGCGCTCAATCGCCTCTAACTCTTCAGTGCTTAACTCATCAGCAGCCATTGCTAAATCCCCCCAGATTTATAAAATCATACAAAAAATCTGGGCAACAAATTGCCCAGATTAATATTTGTTAAATTGACTTATTTAAGAAGGCCAATTTCTTTATAGAAACGCTCAGCACCAGCATGAAGCGGAACACCAACACCTGAAAGCGCAGTTTCAATCGTAATTGTTTTGCCCTTAGCATGACCAATGTCAAGCAGCTTACGGGTTTCATCATTCCACAATGCTTTAGTGATGTGGTAGATTAACTCATCATCAGCTTTTGCACTTGTGTACCATTGAGCGCCAACAGCAACTGTCATAGTCTCTGCAACACCTTCATAAGTGCCAGCTGGAATTGGGCTTAGTGAGAAAAAGCCATATTTTTCAGCAAGTGCTTCTGCACCAGCTCCAGCAATTGGAACAAGGTTAATATCCGCAGCTGAAGCAAGTTCAACAAGCGATCCTGTTGGATAACCAGCTACCACAAAAACGCATCAATTTTGCCATTTCGGAGTGCTTCAGATGCCGCGCCGCCCTTAAGAGCTTCAGCAGTAACATCATCAACACCAAGGCCGTTTGCAGCAAGAATTAGACCAGCGTCAACATAAGTACCAGAACCGGGCTCATCAAGTGAAACACGCTTTCCTTTAAGATCAGCAACAGAATTAATGCCGCTATCTTTAAGTGCTACAAGGTGAATATGCTCTTCAAATAAAGCAGCGATTGTACGTAGATCTGTAGCAGGCTCTTTGCCTTCCATTGTACCAGTGCCAGTATATGCCCAATAAGCAACATCAGATTGTGCAAAACCACTATCACGAAGACCAGAAATAATTGCGTTCACATTATCAACTGAACCACGTGAAGAAACAGCAGATGCAATTAAACCATCAACGCCACAGCTTCCGCCTTCGCCACATTCGCGTGATCCTGGTGGTTTTGAAATTGCATTAGCAATAACGCCGCCAACTGGATAATATGTATAGGCCGTTCCGCCTGTTCCGATTGTAAAGAATTTAAGCTCTTGTGCGATCGCAGAAAACGAAAGCCCCGTGACCATAATTGCGCCAATGGCAACTGCCTTGATCGATTTAGATATAATACTCATTATGAGTTTCCTCCCAGGATTTTGATTAAATAAATATATTTTGTCTTTCGACAATATTGCCGAATTTTATTCTTTGCAGAGTGTGAAATAATAATCAAGCAATGAAATTTTTAACATCACTAAATAATCATAAATTATACTAATGCTAAAATTGAACAAGCAAACTGTAGCAATTTTGCGACAGTTTAACACTACAACAACCCCTCCCCTAATGACAAAGCTAATTACTTAGAGCCATTATAATTTCACCTATAAATAGAGGAGGAAAAAATGGGTTTTAAGTTTAAAGAAAAATATGGAAACTTCATTGGTGGCAAATTTGTTGCGCCAGTAGATGGGCAATATTTCGATAATATTTCACCAGTTAATGGCAAAGTTCTTTGCCAAATCCCACGCTCGAACGAAAAGATATCGAACTAGCACTTGATGCAGCGCATGCAGCAAAAGATGCTTGGGCTGCCACATCGGTAACTGAACGCTCTAATTTGCTAAACAAAATTGCTCAAGTGATGGAAGATAATCTAGCACTTTTAGCAGAAGCTGAAACGTGGGATAATGGCAAGCCAATCCGTGAAACTACCGCTGCTGATATTCCACTAGCAATAGATCATTTCCGCTATTTTGCTTCCGTAATTCGTGCGCAAGAAGGCTCGATTAGCGACCTTGATACTGATACAGTTGCTTATCATTTCCAAGAACCACTTGGCGTTGTTGCACAAATTATCCCTTGGAATTTCCCAATTCTTATGGCGGCGTGGAAAATTGCACCAGCCTTGGTCACAGGCAATTGCGTTATACTAAAACCCGCTGAGCAAACTCCTGCTTCTATTATAGTGCTTATGGAGCTAATTGCTGATATTTTACCAGCAGGTACATTAAATGTAGTCAATGGATTTGGTCTTGAAGCAGGTAAGCCTTTGGCAACTTCTAAGCGCATTGCAAAAGTTGCTTTCACTGGCGAAACCACAACTGGTCGCTTAATTATGCAATATGCAACGCAAAATCTAATTCCATCAACTTTGGAGTTGGGCGGCAAATCACCAAATATCTTCTTCTCCGATGTTATGCGTGAAGATGATGCATATTTAGATAAAGCAGTTGAAGGTTTTGTATTGTTTGCCTTTAATCAGGGCGAAGTTTGCACCTGCCCTTCTCGTGCGTTAATTCAAGAAGATATTTATGAAGAGTTTATGGCTCGTTGCTTAAAGCGCACAGAAGCGATTATTCAAGGTGATCCGCTTGACTTTAATACTATGGTTGGCTCGCAAGCCTCAAAAGAACAACATGAGAAAATTCTCTCGTATTTTGATATTGGTCGTAAAGAAGGCGCAGAGATTCTCACAGGTGGCGAAGCGTTTAACCCCGGTGGAGATTTGGATGGCGGTTATTATATCAAGCCGACCATTTTCAAGGGTGATAACTCGATGAGAGTTTTCCAAGAAGAAATTTTTGGACCCGTTGTTTCTGTTACAACCTTTAAAACAGATGAAGAAGCATTAGAAATTGCTAATGACACGCTTTATGGGCTTGGTGCTGGTGTTTGGTCACGTGATATCAATCGTTGCTATCGCTTTGGCCGTGCAATTAAAGCTGGTCGTGTGTGGACAAATTGTTATCACGCATATCCAGCGCATGCGACCTTTGGTGGTTATAAGCAATCAGGTATTGGTCGTGAAAACCATCTACAAATGCTTGGTCATTACCAACAAACCAAAAACCTGCTGGTAAGCTATAGCCCAAATAAACTTGGCTTCTTTTAATAGCTAAAAAATGTTATAAGGAAGGCGCATCATTTTGGTGCGCCTTTTAATAATTCACTTTTCAGCCTGAGCGAAGTCGAAGGGTCTTATGCTCTGAGTTAAAGATACTTCCCTCGCCGTCATTGCGAGGAGCGCAAGCAACGAAGCAATCCAGA
>JAJRPR010000085.1 GCA_024280655.1 Alphaproteobacteria bacterium
CAAGAGGAATTGATGAAACCTCTATTGAGTTTCATCATAAAAATGGCCCATTTACGCTTGTTCCAGCAGGCAAAAACATTGCTAACCTAGTTTGGATTGATGATGATGCTTTCCTAAATCAGGTTGCGAGCAAAGGCGAAAAAGCCCTGCTAGAGGAATTTAACAAATATTCAATGGAGCTTTTTGGTGAGATAAAATTACTATCAAAGGCGTTTATATTTCCTCTGGCAACTTTTAGCGCTAATATTTGTGGTAAAGATGGAGTTGTATTGCTTGGTGAAGCGGCGCATGGTTTTCCACCAGTTGGTGCGCAGGGGCTAAATCTCTCTCTTAGAGATATTATCGCACTTGTTGATGTTTTGCGACAAGTAGATAAGGCAGACAATAATTGGGCAAAAATCGCTGCAAATCAATATGGCAAACAAAGACAGGCTGACCTAAAACAGACAATTTTCATGGTTGATGGTCTATTCAAGAGCCTGCTTAGCGATTTTTTACCTGTTCAAGCATTTCGTGCAGGTGGAATTTGGGCGTTAAAGACCCTGCCCTTTTTACGCAAGAAGGCTTTTCTAGTAGGAATGGGCGAGCGGTAGTTTTGTGCTTAAGTCTTTTTAACTCGCTTAACTGTTTTCGCCGCAGTTTTCGCTACTGTCTTCTTGGTGCTAGTTTTTTTAGTTTTTGTCTTAACTGCGCCAACATCTTTAGCAATTTTAGCGGTCTTTGCTTTATATTCAGGAGTTACCAAACCAGCAGAAATAATAAGTTTTGCTGCTTCTTCCGTACTCATATCTAAAATTGTAATTTCACTACTTGGAATAAATAATAAAAAACCAGAGGTTGTATTTGGGGTAGTTGGTAAAAAGCAACCCATCACTTCTTCGCCCTGAACCTTATGCGCAACCTCGCCCTTGGCAGGGGTTGAAATAAGCACTACCGCCCACAATCCTTTACGAGGATATTGAATTAGTCCAACCTGTTGAAAATTCTTTGAGCCTTGTGTCATAGCGGTTTCAAATATTTGCTTAAGACCACCATAAAGAGTTGAAACCATTGGCAGACGAGATAATATTTTTTCGCCAAATTGCACAAAAGAGCGCCCAACCAAATTGGCGGTCAAAAAGCCCAAAATCATAATAGCAACTATAGCAATTACCAAACCATAACCTGGTAAATAAAACGGCAAGAAATTATCGGGGTTATATTGCGCAGGAATAAGCGGTTTTACAAAATTATCAACAGCGCCAATTATCCACCATGCAATGTAAAGCGTAATGCCAATAGGCCCTGCAATCATTAAACCCGTGAGGAAATAATTTCTTAGGCGACGCCCAAAGGTAAGATTAACAAGATGATGTTCATGCTCACCATGATTTTCATTTTTATCTTTCTTATCGCTCAATTTTACCTCACCAATATCTATCAAATGGAATCATATCAAATCATTATATATCAAACATATAGTGTTTAGTTGAATTATAACCAATAAAAAATCAAATATCTTTTTTTGCTTTTATTGTCAGCAATAAATATGCTTTGTCTCGTTTGAATATTTGTGCATCAAGCGTATCAAGTTTAATATTATTCTGTTTTTCTTTTATTTTGGCGCGAATAAATATTCTAAAAATGAATGGCGCAAGAAAAACTTTTTAATAGAAAAATCAACGATAGGAAGTGCAAATTTTGTTGCCATCATGTGCGCATATCTTAGAGTTGGTAGCACATTATCGGTAATATCAATTCTTTCCACTATTTCTAAATTAGCCTTCTCTATTGCTTGCTCAAATTTAGAGAGAATATGCCCAGACTTATTGTGGGTTTTTGGATTGAGTAAAAAATAATCACTCATAATCCAACGTCCGTTTTTTTTCATTAGTTTCTTAACCTGATCAATGCCAATTTCTAAATCGGCATATTGAAAACTTTCAGAATTTATAACAACGTCAAACGTGCCAGCTTTTTCGGTATCAAGCGCTTCTAAGGTACAATTATAAAGTTCAATATGTGACCAGTTTTTTTCAATATGTTTTACTTGGCTTAAGTCAGGAGTAACGCCGCTGACATCATTACCATTAGCATCTAATTTTGCCAATAACCCGCCCATACCGCAACCAATTTCAATGATCCTATCTTTAGGTTTTGTGCGCTTAGTTAAAAGATTTGCATAATCATCCATCGCCCTTTTAAGATCGCTAATGGATATATCATCGGGGCTTTTTGGGATAGGCTCAAAATAACCGTAATGTAAAAAATTATTACCAAATAGAGTGTCATAAAGCGCTAATTCTAGATCATTACTTGGATCATGGACAATGTTTTTACCTCTTTTTACCCATAAATGTTTTATCATAGCGGGCAGATTTATTAGGCGAAGAAAAATTGAATTACTTGCCATTATTCAACCGTAACTGATTTTGCTCAATTGCGTGGTTGATCAACATCGGTGCCAATATGTACCGCAACATGATAGGCTAATAATTGCACTGGAATAGTTGCTAAAATTGGCGCAACAAAGCTATTTGCCTCTGGTATTAAAATAGTTTCAATATCATCTTCACCAGCGCTTTTTGCGCCCTGTTTATCAGTAATTAAAACAATTCTCCCACCACGAGCGCTAACCTCTTGCATATTAGAAATTGTCTTTTCCATCAAATCATCAGATGGCGCAACAACCACAACTGGCATATCTTCATCAACCAACGCAATAGGCCCGTGTTTTAGTTCACCAGCGGCATAACCTTCGGCATGAATATAAGATATTTCTTTAAGCTTAAGCGCTCCCTCAAGCGCAATCGGATACATTTGCCCACGCCCTAAATATAGCACATCAGAAGCTTTTGAAAGATTTTTGGCAATGTCTTTAATATGGCTCTCGCTATTTAAGGCGTCAGTTACTGCACGTGGCAAATGAATTAATGCCTCAACCATTTCCTGCTCTTGTTCGGCACTAAGAACATTCCTTGCGCGCCCAGCGGCAATAACCAATGAAGCTAAAACGCTTAACTGTGCCGTAAATGCCTTTGTTGAAGCAACACCAATTTCAGCGCCGCAAAGAGTTGGAAACACCACATCAGATTCTCTAGCAATGGTGGATTCTGGTACATTGACTATTGCGGCAATATGTTGCCCTTGTTTTTTGCAATATCTAAGTGCCGCTAAAGTATCAGCAGTTTCCCCAGATTGCGAAATAAACAAAGAAAGGCCATTTTTTTCAAGTGGTGGCTCACGATAGCGAAATTCACTCGCTACATCAACATCAACAGGCAGACGTGCATAATGCTCGAACCAATATTTAGCGACTAAGCCTGCAAGATATGCAGTGCCGCAAGCATTAATTGTAAGACGACTTAAATCCTTAAAATCAAATGGCATCTGTTCAGTAATATCTACTTTCTCATTTGCCATATCAATATAATGAGCGAGTGTTTGTGCAATAGTTTGCGGCTGCTCATATATTTCTTTTGCCATAAAATGACGATGATTGCCCTTATCAACTTGCACCGCAGAGGCCAGTGAAATTTGTTGTTCTCGCTTAACTTCATTGCCATCAAAATCTCGAATGACAACTGAATTTGGGGTAATTACCGCCCAATCACCCTCTTCAAGATAGGTAATTTTATTGGTGAGTGGCGCAAGCGCATAAGCGTCCGATCCAAAATACATCTCACCATCACCCTCACCTATCGCTAAAGGAGAGCCAAGCCTTGCGGCAATGAGTAATCTATCATTATCTTTGAATAAAAACACCAAGCCAAAAGCACCACGCAGTTTTTTTAAGACAGTAGCAACCGCTGTTTGAGGGTCTGCCCCTCTATCAAGTTCACGAGTTACCAACATTGTAACTGGCTCAGTATCGGTTTGACTTTTTGGCTCATAACCGTCTTTTTTAAGATCAGCCAATAGTTCCTTATAATTTTCGATAATACCATTATGCACCACTGCAACCTTATCGGTTGCATGTGGGTGTGCATTATTTTGCGTTGGTGCGCCATGTGTTGCCCAACGAGTATGCCCAACCCCAATCAGGCCATCAAGCGGCTCATTTGCAAGGCTTGTTGCAAGATTATTAAGTTTACCCTCTGCTCGGCAAGTTTTGATTTCGCCATTAATTACTGTTGCAACTCCAGCACTATCATAACCACGATATTCGAGACGTTTAAGCGCATCAACAAGGCGCAAAGCTACAGGTGAGTTTCCAATTATCCCAACAATTCCACACATTAATTTTTGCCCTCTTGTTTCTTATTTTTAATAGCCAACGCTCTGGTACGCAATTTTGAGGCATATCCCTCTTTATTCTCTTGCTTTGC
>JAJRPR010000086.1 GCA_024280655.1 Alphaproteobacteria bacterium
CCGGACTGGTCGGGTTGTTAAATACTGGTGCTTGTCTGGCAGCAGAGGAAAGAGCGCACTCACGCATCTGGAGTGATGCTCAAACATGGGATGATGACGAGGTTTTTTTACAGCAGCTACAAAAATGGTGCGATAGTGGTACTATCAGTCACCCAGATCATGCGATAAAACTTCCTCCTCAACCTTCTTTTAAGGCTAAATCCATTGCACAAAAAGTTGCAAGCAACATGGCGCAACGGCGTCCATTAGCACTAATGCTTGGTGATACTTCTATGGGCATGACCAACGGATATTTTGGCGTGCGTAAATTACACAAGCTAGGTTTTTCAGAGCATAAAATTGATCAGGCATGGATATTGGATTATGGAAAACGTGTTTCAGACAAACGTATAAAAGATGCGTTCAAATTCGTAAATGATCGTGGTGTTTGTTTCCATTATGGAAAAGAGGGTGCAAAAGATTTTCACGCTTTGGCTACTCGTGAACAATTACGAGATTATCTGTCGGTGCTGGATATGGTTAACGAGTTCAAGGCCGATTGTGTTGGTTGGCAATATCAATTAGGTCTAATCAATCAACGTCCTCCTTCTGATTTCGCTGAAGGCTTGTTAAATTCTATATGCCGACCAGAAGGCAACGGAGCTGTAATAATTGACGCAACAGAAGCTGATCAGGGCAATTTGTTGCCAATGGAAATGATGAAAAGATTGCTAGATGCCAAAGGTCTACACCATAGTGTGGCTTTTCACGACATTCGCTGGGGTCTTGAAGTTGAGGGTCGCTTTATCTGGGTATTGCTAAATTCCGGCTCTGCTGGAGCTTATGCATATTCGATGAATGAGCAAACGCTTGAAGGGGTTCATTCCTATCGCCAGCCAAGCCAGTTCTTTCCTGTTCCGGGTGGAACTTTTTCTGGGCGTTCTTTGCCAGGAAAAATTACATGGGCAAGAGCTTGGTTGGATGGTGATGAGCCAGTTATGGACATTGGTCATGGTGAGGTAGTGGATGTTGCTCCTGATGTCTTGAAAAAAATGTGGCAGGGCACAACGCCACAATGGCCGATTATGAGCGCAGATCTGGGGCTTAGCCGTGATAGTTTAATGGCTCATTATATGAGCAACCATATAGCGGTGGCCTATGGTGATATTTTTGATGAAATGGCAGAACTTAGTCGTTTGCAAGGTTATCGTGTGCGGTATCTGAACGATGATGAGGTTTAATAAATGAGTGAATATCTTATCGGTGTTGATGTTGGCACGCTTAGTGCCCGTGCCGGAATATTTGATATTAAAGGAAAAGCCGCAGGTTATGCAATCGTTGATATTTCACTAAATGAACCTCAGCCCGATTATGCAGAACAATCAACAAGCGACATTTGGAGTGCGATCTGTTTGGCGATAAAGAGCGCTATGAATGAGGCTGGCATTCCAAAAGAGCAGATTAAGGGAATTGGCTTCACTGCAACCTGCTCGCTTGTGCTTCAAGATAGCGAGCACATTCCGCTTTATCTTGATGAGGGGAGCAAGCAAGATGTTATTTTATGGCTTGATCACCGCTCTGTTGGGGAAGCCAATGAAATAACGCAAAGCAAAGACAAGGCGCTTAATACAATCGGCAAAACCATGTCGCCAGAAATGCAACTGCCAAAACTTGTATGGTTGAAACGAAACCGCCCTGATGTCTGGTCAAAACTTGGCTTTGCGTTTGATCTTAGTGACTGGCTGACGTGGAAAGCGAGCGGGGACACAAGTCGCTCATTATGCACTACTGTATGCAAATGGGCTTTTGATGCAAAAGACGATAGCAAAGTTGCGTTTGGTTCATGGCCGCAAAGTTTTTTTAAGAAAATTGATCTCGCTGATTTGTTGGAAAATAATGCAAATATTATTGGTCAGAAAATTGTACTGCCTGGCACACCGATGGGTAACGGTCTGACTAATGAAGCAGCAGCAGATTTTGGTCTTTTACCAGGCACTCCAGTAGCTGCCGGCTTGATTGATGCCCATGCTGGAGCTGCGGGCATTTTGCTATCTGGAAATAGAAAAAGTGCTACTGGAAGAATGGCTCTGATTGCAGGCACTTCCAACTGTCATATGCTGTTGAGTGATAAATATCTAGAGGTTCCTGGCGTTTGGGGGCCTTATAAAAATGCAATCCTTTCTGATTTATGGTTGGCAGAAGGTGGCCAGTCAGCAGCTGGAATTTTCTTGCAAAGACTTATTGAATTTCATCCTGCACACAAACAACTCCCAAAAAGTTGGAAGAAACGATTTATAATGCTGGATAAAGAGGCGGTAAAAAAAATCAAGCAGATAGGTTTGGAAAAAGCAATTGGTGAATGGAGAATTGTTCCTGATTTTGCAGGAAATCGCTCACCTCTCGCACGTCCTGAGCTTAGAGGGGTTTTAATGGGAGCAAGTCTCAACCAATCGTTTGACGATTTAATAGGCCTATATATTGCTGGACTTTTGGCATTGGTGCACGGAACAAAACACATAATTGATAATCTACCATCTAAGGGGCACAAAATTACAGGGATTGTTGTTACTGGGTCAGGGGCAACAAATACTCTTTCGATGCAACTTCATGCTGATTTACTTGGTCTGGAAGTTGTAAGTGCCAGTGAAACCGATGGAGTATCGCTTGGTGCCGCAATGACAGGTGCTACTGCTGCTGGTATTTACAAAGACCTAAAGCAAGCAATGGGCGCAATGTCGCGTGCAGGCAAAAGCTTTACTCCTGATATGCGTCTCAAACTTTGGCATCAAA
>JAJRPR010000087.1 GCA_024280655.1 Alphaproteobacteria bacterium
GCGCCAAGCAACATTAGAAATTGCAGGTTTACAAACTAGCGAAGCAGTTAAACTAATGGCAAAAGCACTTGGCTCGCCTTTTGAAATAAGCGGTGCGGCACATTTGCCAAAAGATAAAAATCAGGCACGTACTTTGTTGCGTATTGAAGGCTTTGATAGCCAAGTTAGCTATCGCCTTAAAAAGCTACAAGAAACTATTGCTAGAGCATATGATTGCGAAATTATTGCAGGGGCAAAACATGATAAATTGTGGCGCTCAATTTGCGATGTTAAAATATTTACTGGCTCAAAAAACCCCTTATGGAAAATTTCAGTTAAACCAAGTGATGCACCAATAATTGAAGCGCAACTTAAAGATAAAACTGATGCTAAATTAATGTTTGATTGGGGCGGTGGGCTAATTTGGGCGCAAATGCCAGATGAGGATAATGCGCACCAAGACGCAGTGCGTCATATTATTAGAGAAACTGGCGGACATGCAACGCTTATTCGTGCCAATGATGCTATAAGAGATAAAGCTGATTGTTTCCAGCCACAAGCGACAGGGGTAGCAAAATTAAGCGCCTGTATTAAGCAAAAATTTGACCCCGCTAGCATCTTAAGTCCTTCATTAATGCAAAGAATAGGGGGTTAATAATGCAAACATTTTTTACTCCCGAGCAATTAAAACAAAGCTCACTAAAAAGAGCCAATGAGATTTTACGAGCCTGTGTGCATTGCGGCATGTGTATGGCGACTTGCCCAACCTATCAAATAATGGGCGATGAATTAGATAGTCCTCGTGGGCGAATTTATCTGATAAAAGACATGTTAGAAAATGAAAGAGTGCCAGACGAAAGGACAGTTAAACATATTGATCGTTGTCTTTCTTGCCTTGCCTGCATGACCACTTGCCCATCTGGTGTTCATTATATGCACCTAATAGATAATGCTCGTGAATATGTTGAAAAACGCTATAAGCGTAAATTTGATGATAGAGCAATTCGCTGGTTATTGGCTCGTATATTGCCCTATCCATGGCGCTTTAGGCTTTCTTTGTATGGCGCAAAATTAGCCAAGCCGTTTAAGTTTTTATTACCTAAAAAACTTCGCTCAATGGTTGATTTTGCCCCTAAAAAAATTGCTAAAAGCTCGTCAAATGATAGGCCGCAAATATTTAAGGCAAAAGGCATAAGGAAAATGCGTGTCGCCCTAATGAATGGCTGTGCGCAAAAAGTGCTTAATACCGATATAAATGACGCAACATTAAATATTTTAACTCGGCATGGTTGTGAGGTGGTAATTGCTAAGGGCGCTGGTTGTTGTGGTGCGCTTACTCATCATATGGGTAAAGCTGACGAAAGCCATAAAAGCGCCGCTAAAAATATTGAGGCTTGGGTTAAGGAAATGGATGGCGAGGGCTTAGACGCTATTGTCATTAACGCATCAGGTTGTGGCACAACTCTTAAAGATTATGGCCATATGTTCAAAGATCATAATTTGGCAGATAAAGCCAAGCGTGTGGCAGATATTTCTAAGGATATTTCTGAAGTAATTGCTGATTTGAATATTAAGCCAATCGTTGATACTAAAAATCTAAAAGTTGCCTATCATTCAGCTTGCTCGCTTCAGCATGGTCAACAAATTAAAGCCCTGCCAAAGACTTTATTGCAAAAGGTGGGTTTTGAAGTTGTTGAGCCAAATGAGGCGCATCTTTGTTGCGGCTCGGCTGGAACATATAATTTAATGCAGCCAGAAATTTCAGAACAACTTAAAAAACGTAAAGTCAAACATCTTGAAGCAACTAAGCCACAAATTATCGCAACAGGAAATATTGGTTGCATGATGCAAATTGGATCGGACAGCAAAGTGCCAATAGTTCATACAGTTGAATTATTAGATTGGGCAACAGGTGGGCAAAAGCCGCAATCTCTAAGTGATATAGATTAACATTCAAAAGAGAAAAAATATGATAGAGGCAAAGAGATAATTGATTTTTGGTTTGAAGAAATAGATCAAGAAAATTGGTTTGCATCAAGCGATGAATTTGATAAAATGTTACATAATAAATATTTTGATTTACATGCAAAAGTTGCAGCAGGAGAAGCGCATAATTGGCGCAAAACGCCACAAGGTCGCAATAATGCTTTGGGGCGATTGGCTGAAATATTAGTGCTTGATCAATTTAGCAGGCAGTTTTTTCGTGATAGTCCTCAAGCATTTGCCAGCGATAATATGGCGCTGGTCTTAGCGCAAGAATTAGTCGAGCAGGGTGGTGATAAACAATTAACGGACGAGCAAAAAATGTTCGCCTATATGCCCTATATGCACTCAGAATCTTTAGCCATACATAATGAAGCGGTGCGTCTTTATAAGGATTTAGGAAATGAAGGAACGCTTGAATTTGAAATTGCTCATCAAGATATAATTAAACAATTTGGACGTTTTCCAAAACGCAATGAGGCCTTAGGGCGTAAATCCACCAAGCAGGAATTAGAATATATTGCTGGGCGTGATGGGCATCATTTTTAGAATTTTAGGCCACAACTAGTGCTAATTTTATATTAGCTCTTTTTGAACATACAATAGAAATCAATTCCATTTATATTGATTTTTGATGTCAATTTAAAGCCGAATTTTTGATATAAAACCACATTGCTTTTTTCTTCAGTATCTAGCGCAATGCCAATAGCCGTTGGAGAACTTGCCGTTCTATAAATTGCGTTCTCTATCAATAGCCTGCCAAAACCATGCCCTTGAGCTAAAGGATGAACACCTATCATCGTCAAATAAGTGTGCGCTATATTTGGCGCTGCTTTTTTGGTTTGCTTACTATAATCATTGAGTAATTTAGCAGCGTTAGATGGTAAAAAAATAAGTACAGGCATAAACCTAATAAGCGATTTCATCATCATAAATATGTTTATTATTTTGTTAGTTTGTACTGGCTCAAGTAACAAACATCCCCTTAATTCATTATTCTCAAATAAACCTTTTGGCCTTCCTCCAAGATAAAAATTCATATAAAATAATGCACTAAGAAATCTAAAAGCTGATTTTTGATTTTTCTTTAAATCGGCATCGCCAAATACATGCAAAAATAGCGGGTCATTTTTAAAAGCATCATACATTAATTCAACAAAAGCTGTTCGCTCACTTGGCTTAAGATTACGTATCATAATGATCTACCGCAAAACTAAACACCACTTTTAGCAAAAATAATATTTGTATTATTAATAGTTCTGCTGTGTCTGCTGAGAACAAAATTATGCCAGTAATGCCGATTGATATTAGCACTCCAGCCCAAAAAATTTGTGAAGAAAACCCTTTTAACAGGTTTATTATTATTGCGCTAATAATAGTAAAAGCCCAAACAATAATTGAGCTAATAAGCTCCATATTCAAGGCATAAGCAACTATTATTACATGAAAATGAATAGCTATGCATATCCAGCGATTTTTGGGTCGCTTGGCATAAAAATTATTTGTTGATTTTGTAAAGTTGGCAATAAAGCCTGCAGCAATATCAGTAATAAGCAAAATTGCTATAATTGATTTCCATAAGGGCAGGGAAGAGAATAATATGGGGTATTGTATAAATAATATTATTGGCAAGCTGATGCCAAAGGCAATAATTACCAATAGGTGTAATATATTTTGCTCTAACCCGAAAACATCATGTAAGAATGAAGGGATTTTTATAGTTTTCATTTGCTTGCCTGTTGGATTATTTTTTATAATGTGATATGAGCATGGCATAGTAATTAAAATGAATCAACTACAAAAATGAATCAATTCATTTTTAATATAGAGCATAATCATGATTAAAATAATGGAAAAAAAGCGCTTAAAAACGCAAAGTGCAATATTAAAATCTGCGCATATATTAATTAAAAAATTTGGCTTTGAGCAAACTTCTATGCAATCCATTGCAAAAAAAGCTGAGATTGCAACGGGTACTTTATATAATTATTATCCATCAAAATCTGCGCTTTTAATTGCTATATTTGATGAGTTAACACAAGAATTAACTTCTCAATTTCCAAAAAGAAGCACTAAACCTTTTAGCGAAAAGAGCGCAAAGTCTGACTTAGAAAATTTAATGCGCCATTTTTGTAAATTTATCTATCTTTTCCCCAAACCAATTATGCGACATTTAATTGGACAAATGTTTATGCTTGAACTTGAAGAAATCTCTGAACTCATTTCATTAGATATGCAAATAATTGGTGCAATAATGCCAATTTTAGCAGATATGCAAAGTGCTAATTATTTGGAGAATGAAATTGATATTGAGCAAGTCGCTATACTTATTTATGGATCTTCAACTATGCAACACCAAGCATATATCTCAATTCCAAATATGAGCAAACAAAAGCTAGAGCAAAATATTTCAGATCAATTAGAGATAATTATGTATGGGATAATTGCTCGTTAAAATCATTGATTTTAGCAGTGCAAAAAATCTGCATTTAGTAATAGCGGATTATTCCCTTGCGTCTTTACCAAGTACATTTGGCACAAGATTACCAATATATTGCTGTGCTGAGTATCGTTGTCTTAACACATCATAGTGATTGGAAATTCTTTCAGCTTTGGCAACTGAAAGTTCTTGTTGTGCATCTAGCAATTCAAAAATTGAGCGAGAGCCAGCCTTAAATTGTTCTGTATATAATCTAACAACATCTTCACTGGCTTTAATGCGTTTATTTATTGAAGCCGCCTTGCTTTTTGCAGTTTTAATAATACGAATAATTTCAGCAACTTCATTTTCAAGGTCTAATTGTGCCTTTCTATAGCGTGCTTCTTTTTCTCCAATTTGTGCTTTTACCAACATCAGTTTGGCATATTTATCACCCCCATCATATAATGAGCCCCTTAAAGCAACCATTAGACGAGCGTCAGCTGCCATTGGGGTAACGGATGTAACATTTTCTTTA
>JAJRPR010000088.1 GCA_024280655.1 Alphaproteobacteria bacterium
CGATATTGAACGCCAGTTAGAGCATTGCACAACAGGGCGCTATGCAGCTGATTATCACCAGCCATTAGTTTAGGATTTACAAATGGATATAAAAGAAATTTTTGAAAATCTTGATTATGGAACAGCGCCAGAAGATGCAAAGCAGGCGCAAAATTGGCTTGATGAACAGGGACGAAAATTTGGACATTTCATCAATGGTGAATTTACCAAGCCAAGTAAATTATTTACTTCAAACAATCCAGCAAATGGTAATGAACTAGCCAAAATTTCTAACGGTACAAAACAAGATGTGAATATTGCCGTAAAGGCAGCAAATGAGGCTTTTCCTAAATGGAGTGCCTTATCAGGGTTTGAAAGGGCAAAATATCTTTATGCTATTGCTCGCCTAATTCAAAAAAACGCACGCCTATTTGCAGTGCTAGAAACTCTTGATAATGGCAAGCCAATTCGTGAAAGTCGTGATGCTGATATCCCGCTTACCATTCGTCATTTTTATCATCATGCAGGCTGGGCGCAACATTTAACAAAGGAGTTTCCAGAGCAAGTTCCATACGGCGTTTGCGGACAGATTATCCCATGGAATTTCCCACTTTTAATGCTGGCATGGAAAATAGCCCCAGCGCTTGCCGCAGGAAATTGCGTGGTGCTAAAGCCCGCCGAATATACGCCCTTAACCGCACTACTTTTTGCACAAATTTGCGTTGCGGCAGGTCTGCCTAAAGGTGTGGTAAACATTGTAACGGGAGATGGCACAACAGGCGCTTGTATTGTTGAGCATGATGATATTGATAAAATCGCTTTTACAGGCTCAACAAAGGTTGGCAAAATAATAAGGAAAGCAACGGCTGGAACAGGCAAAGGGCTCTCATTAGAATTGGGCGGCAAAAGCCCATTTATCGTGTTTGAAGATGCAGATATTGATAGCGCCATTGAGGGGGTAGTTGATGCTATTTGGTTTAATCAAGGCGAGGTCTGTTGCGCTGGCTCACGCCTTTTAGTGCAAGAAAGCATTGAGCAAAAATTCCTCAAAAAACTAAAAGTCAGAATGGATAAATTACGAGTAGGATCACCACTTGATAAATCAATAGATATTGGGGCGATAGTTGATATTGCTCAGGTAAAAAATATTCAGTCCTTATTAGAAAAAGGCAAAGAAGCGGGCGGCAATTTTTATGAGAGCAAAGGCAAATTACCCAATCAGGGTCATTATATAAAACCAACTTTAATAAGCAATGTTTCCCCTTCGCACCCATTAGTTCAGGAGGAAATTTTTGGCCCCATATTAGTTGCCATGTCTTTTCGTAATCCCGACGAGGCTATCGCATTAGCTAATAATTCTATCTTTGGCTTAGCAGCTTCTGTGTGGAGTGAAAATCTAAACTTAGCACTTGATATTGTACCACGCCTTAAGGCTGGAGTTATATGGGTAAATTGCGCTACACAATTTGACGCTTCCGTTGGTTTTGGCGGCTATAAGCAAAGCGGCTTTGGGCGTGAAGGCGGCGCTGAAGGCATGAGCGCCTATCTAAAACCTGCATTTGAGAAAAAATTAAAGCCGCAAATATTAGAGAAAAGCCAAAGTGCTAAAAAAACAGAGGCAAGCCCTATTTCTACAATAGATAAAACCGCCAAAATGTTCATTGGTGGCAAGCAAGTGCGAGGTGATAGCGGCTATTCTTTAGATGTTAAAAATACAAGTGGGCAAAATATTGCACAAGTCTGTGCAGGCAATCGCAAAGATATCCGTAACGCAGTTGAAGCGGCAAGAAAAGGCTTATCTTGGGGAGATAAAACGGCACATTTACGAGCACAAATTATTTATTATTTAGCTGAAAATCTTGATTATCGTAAAGATGAATTTGCAACACGAATTTCTCAATCAACTGGTGCAAGTGCTACTAAAGCTAAGCGTGAAGTTGAGCTCTCGATTGAGTGATTATTTGCCTTTGCTGGCATGGCAGATAAATATGATGGCAAAGTGCATAATCCACCAATGCGAGCCATTGCTATGGCAATGAATGAGCCTATTGGAGTTATCGGAATTTGCGCGCCAGACGAAAACCCGCTTTTGGGCGCTATTTCAATGCTTGCCCCTGCTATTGCAATGGGTAATTGCGTAAATATTGTACCATCAAACATTGCACCAAATATTATGAGCGAGTTTTATCAAATAATTGAAACTTCAGATGTTCCTGCTGGAGTTATTAATATTATTACTGGTGATAAAAATGAATTGGGCATGGTGTTAAGCGAACATGATGGCGTTGATGCAATGTGGTTCGCAGGATCGCTTGAACAATCAATAAAAATAGAAGCCGCATCCGCTCATAACCTCAAACAAACTTGGGTAAGTCGTGGATTAAATTATAATTGGCATGATAATGACATAATGGGAGGCGATTATTTCCTTAAGAGATCTGTGCAGGTGAAAAATGTTTGGGTGCCTTATGGGGTTTAAAATTGCTCAGCCACGCACTAAATTGTCATCCTGAACGAAAGTGAAGGATCTAAGATCTTTCGCTACGCTCAAGATGACATAGAAAATATTATCAAAAAAGAGAAAACAAAATGGTATTTTTACCGCAAGAAATAATAGCTAAAAAACGAGATGGCAAAAAGCTAAGCCAAGACGAAATAGGCCGTTTCATTAAAGGGCTTATCACTGGCGGAGTTAGCGAGGCACAAGCCGCAGCTTTTACTATGGCCACCTATTTTCAGCACATGGATATTGAAGAAAGAGTAGCGCTAACTTTAGCAATGCGAGATAGCGGCAAGGTGCTTAATTGGCAAGATCTTGATGGCGCAATAATTGATAAACATTCAACTGGCGGAGTGGGTGATAATGTATCGCTTATGCTTGCGCCAATTTTAGCGGCCTGTGGTGCTTATGTGCCAATGATTTCAGGGCGTGGGCTTGGCCATACTGGCGGCACTTTAGATAAATTTGATGCCATTCCAAATTATAATACCAACCCTGATAATGAATTATTTGCTAAAACCGTAAAACAAGTTGGTTGCGCCATAATTGGCCAAACCCCTGATCTCGCCCCTGCCGATAAAATTCTTTATGCCATTCGTGATGTGTGCGCCACAGTTGAAAACATCTCACTCATCACCGCTTCTATTCTATCAAAAAAACTTGCCGCAGGCCTAGATGCGCTCATATTAGACGTAAAAATTGGCTCAGGCGCTTTTATGCAAACTCTTGATGAAGCTCATGCTTTATCCGATAGCCTAATAAAAGTTGGCAATGGCGCTGGTCTTAAAACTGGAGCGCTAATTACTAATATGAATGAGCCACTAGCCAGCGCCGCAGGCAATGCGCTCGAAGTTATAAATGCGGTTAAGTTTCTTAAAAATGAAAAGCAAGATGAGCGCCTAAGGGAAATTACGTTACGGCTTTGCGCCAATGGCTTGGTGCTAGGAAAGACCTTTGCAAATGAACAACAAGCCTATGAAAAGTGCGAGCAAGTGCTAAGATCTGGTGCAGCGCTTGAAAAATTTAACCAAATGCTGGCCATGCTAGGCGCACCAAATGATTTTAGCAATAATATGGATAGGTATTTGCCTAAAAGCAAAATAATAAAAGACGTATTTGCTAAAAAATCAGGCATTATTTCATCAATTAATACAAAAGCTATTGGCATGGCAGTGGTGGTACTTGGCGGCGGACGACGCAACCCAAGTGATAGAATAGACTATGCTGTTGGTTTTGATAATTTGGCAAATATTGGGCAAAAAGCAGATAGCTCAGCCCCCATTGCAAGAATTCATGCTAATGATGAAACTAGTTTACTTGAGGCAAGCCAGCGCATAATAGAAGCCTATGAAATTGGTGGGCAAATAGATAAAACTCCCCTGATATACTCCAAACAATTAGAGGCCTAAAATGACACAAGTAACAAAAAGAGCAATAATTTGTGTGTTAGATAGTTTTGGTATTGGCGGAGCGCCAGATGCCAAAAACTTTGGCGATGAGGGATCAAATACTTTTTTACATATTGCGCAACATTGCAATGAAGGCAAGGCGGATAAAGAAGGCGTTAGAAATGGTGCGCTTAATCTACCAAATATGAACGCTTTAGGATTAGGGGCGGCAGGTTTATTATCAGCTAATGAGCTTGCGCCAAATTTTAGCAAAAGCGCAACAAGTGGGCTTTGGGGTGTGGGGCGAGAAATCTCAAATGGTAAAGACACACCATCAGGCCATTGGGAAATGGCAGGCGTTCCTGTGCCATTTGAATGGGGATATTTCCCAAATACTGACCCATGTTTTCCTGATGACTTAGTTGAAAAAATAATAAAAGCCGCCGCAATTCCTGGAATTTTAGGAAATATTCATGCATCAGGCACAAACATAATTGAGGAATTGGGCGAAGAACATATAAAAACAGGCAAGCCAATTTGTTACACTTCAGTTGATAGCGTATTTCAAATTGCTGCCCATGAGAAATATTTTGGGCTCGAGCGGCTTTATGATTTATGTAAAGAAGTGTTCAAATTAACTAAGCCAATGATGATTGGACGAGTAATTGCCCGCCCGTTCATTGGTGAAAATGCCAATGATTTTGAGCGCACTGGCAATCGGCGTGATTTTGCACTTTCCCCGCCCTCAAAAACCTTGCTAGATTATACAAAACACGCTGGACGACAGGTTTTAGCGATTGATAAAATATCAGATATTTTTGCAGCGCATGGCGTAACCCATAAAATCAAAGCACATGGCAATATGGCAATGTTTGATGCAACGCTTGAGGCTTTAGATATGGCAGAGGACGGCTCGCTTATTTTTAGCAATTTTGTTGATTTTGATAGTGAATATGGACATCGGCGTGATGTTATTGGTTATGCTAATGCGCTAGAAAAATTTGATAGGCGATTGCCTGAACTTTTTGCTAAAATGCGTGAGGGAGATTTACTTATTCTAACCGCTGATCATGGCAATGATCCAACTTGGGTCGGCACGGATCACACAAGAGAACAAGTTCCAATTTTGTGCTATTCAAAAGCCATAGAAAAAGGCACTATAGGTTTACGCACATCATTTTCAGATATTGGAAAATCGGTTGCTAATTGGCTTGAAATAGATGAAAAACTACACGGTAAAAAATTTCTTTAATTTAGATTTGGGGATTAAAAATGAAAAATGTAACTTTGGTTGAACACCCACTTATTCAACATAAACTCACGCTAATGCGAGATAAAAACACCTCAACGGCAGGCTTTAGGCAATTATTACGTGAAATATCGCATCTGCTTTGTTATGAAGTTACAAGAGATTTAGAGCTTGAAATCAAAAATATTGAAACCCCAATGGGCGCAATGGAGGCAAAGACCCTAAAAGGCAAAAAACTAGTTTTCGCTTCGATTTTAAGAGCTGGTAATGGATTGTTAGAGGGCATGTTAGATCTTGTACCATCGGCTCGTGTGGCTCATGTAGGGCTTTATCGAGATCATGAAACTTTACTACCAGTTGAATATTATTTCAAAGCCCCAACCGATATAAAAGACAGGCTAACAATAGTAGTCGACCCAATGTTAGCAACCGCCAACTCGGCCATTGCAGCCGTGCAACGCCTAAAAGATAGAGGCGCAAATAATCTAATATTTTTGTGCCTATTAGCCGCCCCAGAAGGAGTAAAAGCCTTTACAGATGCGCACAAAGACGTACCAATTTTTACCGCCGCAATAGATAGCCATCTAAATGAAAAGGGCTATATTGTACCGGGCTTGGGTGATGCAGGTGATCGTATGTATGGTACTAGATAGTTTTCAGCTAGGTGTATAATTTTGATGATTGTCAGATAGATTAAAAAAGGGATTCGATTATGAAGGGAAAAGACAACAAACACACTAAATCTTTTAATATATCTCATTTGAAAGAAGGAGAAAAAATTCAATCTCACCTAGAGGGTTGGATAGGTGAAATGATGGGGAAAGGCAACAAAGCTCAGCACAACGGTCAATTCATACTTACTTGCGAGCGTGCTTGCTTTTATCGAAAAGGTTTACTCGGTGAAGTTTTAGAAACCATTCCTATTGATCGAATTACATCTATCGAAACTGTGTCCGTTTTGGGATATAGAGTTCTTAGACTTCATACTTCTAATGATGCCCTCGAATTCAAAACCTTTGAAGATAAGCAGTTGTATCAAGAAACATATGAAAAACTGGAAGGGTTAAGAAATATCTCTAAACTTCCAATAAAAACTCCTATTAATAAAGAAAATACTGATAGCATTTTAGTAAAAATTAAGCAACTTTCGGACTTAAAGGACAAAGGAATTTTAACTGAGGATGAATTCACCACAAAGAAAACTGAACTACTTTCACTTCTTTAGCCGTAATTTGTAAGTTAATCTGGAAGCAAATTTATGAACGATAAATTTGACAGGATTATCGAAAAAACCAAAAAATGTCATCCTGAACGATAGTGAAGGATCTTAAGCAACAACAAAAGATTCTTCGATTTCATCTCAGAATGACATTTGCATTGTAAACCTCATATCTAAGATGCTTCGACTACGCTCAGCATGACAACGAATATCATCCTAAGCAGTTGTAAAAGATCTTAGCTATGAGGTAAAATATTTCGCTTGCGCGTAAGCATAACAAAGGGAGTTCTTACCTCATCTCAAAATGTCATTAATTCCTTTTATTCTACCTCACCCATAAAAAACAATATGCTTGTTTACAATGTAAGCAAATCACGTTATGTTTACATTGTCAACATACTATCGTATATAGCCTACTATTAAAATTGGCTTAGTAAACATCATATGTTCGAAAACTCATTCAAAAGAGAGCAAACTGAAGAATAAGTTACGCACCCTATTACTTAAAAACGCTGAAAAACTGCTTAAGCAAAAGGGTGAAAAAGCGCTTACTTTACGTGCGCTAGCAAAAGAATGTGATGTTTCGCACATGGCGTCCTATCGTCATTTTCCTAATAAACAGGCACTGCTTGGGGCAGTTGCTGCGAGCGGATTTAACCGCCTTTATTTGGCAATGAAAAATGATGGGCAAAACCAGCCAGCAAATATGCAATTATTGGCAGTTGGCGTTGCTTATATTAATTTCGCCATCAAAAACCCCTCACTCTATCGCTTAATGTTTGGCACGCCAAATATCATCAGATCTAATTTTCCAGAACTAATTGAGGCTCGTGATAAATCTTATCAATGTTGTTTTGACGCAGTGATATCAACATCAGGAACAAACGATGAGCTGGCGCAAAAACAAGCGCTTTCGCTTTGGGCGCTCGTGCATGGATATTCTTCTATGATGATAGATGGTGCAATAGAATACCCCAAGAGAAACCCATCTGCACTTAAAGACTTTATTGTCGAAAAATTAACAATTCCAATGCCTGAAAACAAAAAATAGACGTCAAAAATGAATAATAAATTTGATAAATTAGCAAGAAATGCAAAAGATAATAAAGCCATTTATGAAATGGCGCTTATGGTTGAAAATGCCCAAACTAATATAAAACAATCCTGTTTTATTGGTAAGTTAGGCAGGCAGGAAATCGACCAGCACACGTCATATTTTCTTGCCAGCGCCACAAAATTATTTGTCACCACCCTAATCATGCAATTGCTTGAAAAAAAGCAACTTAGTTTACAAACCCCAATAGTTGAATTTTTTGCTCTCAATCACTTAAAAGGCTTACATATTTATAAGGGCGTTGAACATACCAATAATATCACAATAGAAAATCTTTTGGCGCATACTTCTGGTCTTGCTGATTATTTTGAGCAAAAACAACAAAATGGTTCAGTGTTTGCTAAGGATATTTTGGCAGGCAAAGATAGGGCATTCAATGTTGATGGTGTGATAGAGATAGTTAGTAATATGAAGCCAGCCTTTATTCCCTCAACACCTAATAAGGCTTTTTATTCTGACACTAATTATCAGTTGCTTGGCGCAATAATTGAGAAAGTAACAGGAAAATCTTTTGCCAAAGCAGTTGAGCAAAATATCACAATTCCACTAGGACTAAAAAATACTTTTGTGTTTGAAAAGAACAACAAAAATGCCAGCAGGAAAATCATTCCCCTAAGATTTGGCAATGCTCAACTAGAAATCCCTAAGGCAATGACTAGTGTTGGTGCTGATGGCGCTATTGTTTCAAGCGCCTATGATGGGCTTATATTTATCAAAGCATTTTTTAATGGCGAACTATTCTCAAAAGACTTACTTATACCCATGATGACCAAATGGCGAAAGATATTCTTTCCCCTTCAATATGGCACAGGAATTATGCTGTTTCGTATGCCTGCTTTTATGAGCCTATTTCAAAAACAACCCAATATAGTAGGTCATTCTGGAATTTCAGGGGCGTTTCTTTTTGCTGAACCTGAAAATAATATCTATATTTCAGGCACAATAAACCAACTAGCCTCTCGTTCATTGCCCTATAATATTATGTTGCGAGCAATGGCTTCTTTAAGAGAATAAAATACTATTTTGAGACAACTCGTAACGAAATTTTTACACCGAAAAAACCAAAAAATGTCACCCTGAGCGAAGCGAGAGGGTCTTTTCTGCAAAGAAAGATATTTCGCGGGCGCTCAATATGACAACATCATACGTCTAATTCTCATAAAACCTCTTATGCACTATCTTAGGTTGCAAACACTATACCTAGACAATTTTGAACTGCGCCTTTAAACAATACCTATGAAAAAACAAACTAACACTTTAGCGATTGATACTTCTTCTAACCGCTTACAACTGGCATTAATCAAGGGTAATAAAACAACCTCCTATGTTGAAGATGTCGCGCGTGGTCATGCGGAAATTATATTTGATAGAATTGAGCGGTTTTTTGCTAGCAATGAAATAACTTATGACGATCTCGTAAGAATTATAGTTATAACAGGGCCCGGATCATTTACTGGTTTGAGGGCTTCTATTGCTGCAACTCGTGCTATTGGTTTTGCTAAAAAAATACCCATTATTGGCGTGCCAACTCTGCTGGCTCTTTCGCTTGGTATAAAACACAAAGAAAATTTCACAATTATTTTAGATGCACGGCGCAATGAAATTTATTGTCAAGGATTTTCAAAAGCAGCTTATCCGATTGGCAAAGAGCAATTATTGAGCAATGAACATGCACCAAGCGGAGATAATATATTTATGCCAGAACATATTGATATTGAACTTTTAGCGCATTTTGGAGCAAGCGCTTTGCCAGAAGATTTTATTGCAATCCCAAATTATGTTCGACAAGCAGATGCCAAACCGCAGATAAAACATATTGTTGAGCTTGAAGAAAAATCAGCGAGTTCATAAAATGAATTTTTACTTAGCACCATCGCCATTTCATATTGAATTAGCACAAATAAAAGATGCCAAGCGATTAGCGTATTTACATGAAGATGCATTTCATCGCTCTTGGTCAGAGAACGAATTTTCTTTAATGTTAAGCGATGCCTATAAAAACCCGTGCCTTATTGTTTGTGATAAAAAAAGAAAAATAGTGGCTTTTGCTATGCTTAAACAAGTACACAACGAAGCAGAATTATTGAGCATAATCACCGATAAGAAATGGCGCAAAAAGGGCATAGGCAAAGCGCTGTTAATCGCCATAATTGAATTTTTAACAATGTCCCCCGTTACAAAATTTTTCTTAGAGGTTGCAGAAGATAATGTTGCGGCAATAAAACTATATAATGGTTTCGGCTTTGAAATTATCGGCAAAAGAGAGAATTATTATTCGCTTGCAGGGGCAAAATCAGCTAATGCGCTTGTAATGGCACTAAATCTTGATTAGGTGATAGCAAAATAAAATGATAGATGAAGATATAGTGAAAAATAATAACCAAACTCTTGAGCAACAATGCGCTTCTTCAGGCATGAGAATGACCGATCAGCGGCGGGTAATCGCTCGTGTTATTGAAAAGGCACTTGATTATCCTGATATTGAGGAGCTTTATAAAAGGGCTATTAAAATTGATGCAAAAATTTCGCTCTCAACTCTATATCGCACCATAAATCTATTTGAAGAAGCAGGGTTAATTGAAAAGCATGATTTCAAAGATGGGCGGGCACGTATTGAGCCAATTCCCGACGAGCATCACGATCATCTTATTGATATTCGCTCGGGCAAAATAATTGAATTTTATAGTGAAGAAATAGAAGCCATTCAACAAGTAATAGCTAAAAAACTGGGCTATGAATTGGTAGATCATCGGCTTGATCTTTATTGCGTGCCGCTAAAGAAACATAAATCAGATAAGAGTTCAAAGTGATATTACGCCTATTATTCCTCATTTTTATAATTTTGCCCTTTACCCTATTAATAGTAATTCCGGTGCAATTTATCCTGACAAGGCTTAACCTGCCTTTTTGGAATATTTTGCCAAAAATTCTATATCGTATGGGCTGCATATTATTTGGCATTAAGGTAAATGTAATTGGCGAGCTTGTTAAAGATAAGCCAGTTTTATTAGTTGCAAATCATATTAGTTGGGCAGATATTTTGGCGCTTGGATCGGTAGCAAATATTAGTTTTATTGCCAAAAGCGAAATTAAAAAATGGCCATTAATTGGCTTTTTAGCCTCGTTGCAAAAAACCATTTTTGTTGAGCGTAGCCGTAAGAAAGACAGCAAACGTGCTTCAAATGAAATGGCAAATAGATTAGCAAGTGGTAATGCTCTTGTTTTATTTGCCGAAGGCGGCTCGGACATTGGGGCGCATATTTTACCCTTTAGATCAGCGCTTGTTGGGGCTGCACAAAATGCCATGAATGCGAGTGTAGTAAAGAATGCAAGTATAGCAAAGAGTGAGGGTATAGAAAAGAATAAGAGCGGAGCAAAACAAATTCTTATTCAACCCGTAACCATCGCCTATATAAAGTTACAAGGCCTACAAGTTTCACGTGGCGATAGAATGCAATTAGCTTGGAATAGATCAAACAGCGCTTTGCAAAATATAAAGCAGGTTTTAAGGCGTTCGGTTTGTGAAATTACTATTTCTTTTGCTGAACCAATAGTTTTAGGCAAAGATGAAAATAGAAAAATCATAACCAAAAAATGCCATGCTATTGTCAGAAAAACCCATAATGAATTAACTCGTGGCTCGTTAAATCTAGCAAAAAATAAAGCGTAATAATTAAACAATGAAAAAATTATTTATCAAAACTTTTGGCTGTCAAATGAATGTCTATGATAGCACCCGCATGATAGACGCACTTAGCGAAAATGACTATGAAGAAACTAAAATAATAGAGCAAGCCGATCTATTAATTCTCAATACTTGTCATATTCGTGAAAAGGCAACAGAAAAAGTATTTTCTGAAATTGGCCGCATGAAGGAATTGCGCAATAAGCGGCGTGAAAATGGCCAAGATATGATAATTGCCGTTGCGGGTTGCGTTGCACAAGCACAGGGCGAAGAAATTATGGCTCGTGCGCCAGTTGTTAGCCTAGTTTTTGGCCC
>JAJRPR010000089.1 GCA_024280655.1 Alphaproteobacteria bacterium
CTGAAACCTGTGTTGGGCGAATTCGCTATCTTGGTGTGATGCTTTATGATGCAGATAGGATAAAAGAAGCGGCAAGCGTTGAAGACGAGCAAGATCTCTATCAAGCGCAGTGCGATATTTTCTTAGACCCACATGATCCAAAAATTATTGCGCAAGCTAAAAAAGATGGTGTTCCAGATAGTTGGATTAAGGCGGCACAAAATTCACCAGTTTATAAAATGGCAATGGAGTGGAAAGTGGCTTTGCCATTACACCCAGAATATAGAACATTGCCAATGGTCTGGTATATTCCACCGCTTTCACCAATTACTAATGCGGCAGAAAATGGTCAGATAGAAATGAACGGGGTAATTCCTGATGTTAGCAAACTTCGTATTCCAGTGAAATATCTCGCCAATCTTTTAACCGCAGGCAAGGAAGAGCCAGTAATAAATGCACTTGAGCGGATGATTGCGATGCGTGAATTTATGCGTGCGAAAAATGTTGAGGGGGTTAAAGACCTTAAAATATTAGAGCGAGTTGGGCTTGATGAGGTAACTCTTGACGACATGTATCAAATTATGGCTTTGGCAAATTATGAGGATCGGTTTGTTATTCCAACGAACCACCGTGAATATTCTGGCAAAACACCATATGACAGTGAAATCGCATTTAATACTCGTTCTTCATGTGGTTTTAGTTTTGGTGATGGTTGCTCGGGTGATGTTGGGAAGGTCAGCCTATTTGGATCAAAAACTCATAAAAATACTATGAGTGGCAAAATTGAGAAATTTTCAGCGGATTAATTTGTTGATTTTTTAGGAGAATTATTATGAAGACATTTAAGATATTAGGTTTGTTACTCACTTATCCAGAGGGCAGCGTTTATGCAGCTTCTGATGATTTATTGCAAATTCTAAAAGAAGAAGCATTGTTGGGGCAAAGGCCTATTAAGAAAATAGCGAAGTTCTTAAAGGATCAAAAAGCAAAAGACTTACTTAGCGTGCAAGAAGAATATGTTGAGACTTTTGATAGAGGTCGCTCACATTGTTTGCATTTGTTTGAGCATATTCATGGCGAATCTCGTGATAGAGGGCAGGCGATGGTTGATTTAATTGAGACATATAATGAAAAGGGACTATATATTGATAGTTCTGAATTACCTGATTATTTGCCGCTTTTTATGGAATATCTCTCACGTTGTGAGTTTGCGCATGCAAGTGAATTACTTGGCGAGGCTATTGATGTTATTGCAGTTATTGGGCTTAAACTTAAAAAAATCAAATCGCCTTATGCCGATATTTTTGCAAGTATAGAAATTCTTTCTGCCCTTAAAGTTGATAAGGAAAGAATTGAAAAAGCAATCGACGCCGCTCCAAAAGACGCACAAACCTTAGAAGAAATTGATGCTGAATGGCAAGAAACCGAAGCCTTTTCTGGCGATCCTTTGCAAGATGCCGCTATGGATTGCAATACATGCAATATATTTGAAAATAGCACAAAAACATTACAAAAAATGACAGGAGAAGCAACATGAGTGCGGATTATATTAATCAATTCCTCTTTCAATTCTATCCATATATTACCCTTGTTGTTTTTGTTGTTGGCTCTGCGTTGCGCTATGATCGTGATCAATATAGTTGGAAAGCCGATTCTAGCCAATTATTGCGTAAAAAAGGCATGCGATTAGGTAATAACCTATTTCATATAGGAATTATTGGCCTGCTTCTTGGGCATACTGTTGGCTTGCTTACTCCTTCTTGGATCTATCATTATGTTATTACTACTGAAACAAAGCAGCTAATTGCTATGAGTGTGGGTGGTTTTTTTGGAGCTTTGGCGTGTGTTGGAATGAGCATATTAATTTATCGCCGTCTGTTTGATGCTCGTATTAGAGCGACCAGCAAGGTAGCCGATATTATGATATTATTGGTGCTTTATGCGCAACTTATTCTTGGTTTAATATCCATTTTTTATTCTGCAAAAGATTTAGAAGGCAATACAATGACCGCTATGGGGAATTGGGCGCAACATATTGTCACATTTAGAGGAGGAGCGGCTGATTTTGTTATGCAAGCGCCGCTTATTTTCAAATTGCATTTGGTTTTGGGTATTAGCCTTTTCTTATTATTCCCGTTCACTCGTCTAGTGCACGTATTTAGCGGCTTTGCAGCTCCTATAAAATATCTATGGCGCACTGGTTATCAAATTGTTCGTAAAAGGGGCTAAAAATGCCAATTATTATAAATAAAAAAGAAATAAGCGATGATGAGGTGCATGCAGAAATGCAGCACCATCAAGCCGATAGTCTTGATGAAGCACGCCACAAAGCCGCTCAAGCACTAGTTGTTAAAGAGCTGCTTTTGCAAAAGGCTTACGAAGAAAAATTGTTAAATTCATTAGATGATAGTGAGGAGGCAAAAGAAAAGGCTATTGATGCTTTGTTAAAGGCTGAGGTGAAAGTTCCTGCTGCTGATGATGTTTCTTGCTCTCGATATTATGAGCAAAATCAGCAACGCTTTATGGATAAAAAAACAGGTGATTTATTGCCCTTAGAGAGCGTTAAAACTCATATTCAAAATTATTTACATACCCGATCGTTGCAAACAGGCATTAGCCAATATATAAAAATTCTTGCACGACAAGCAAAAATAGCTGGCTTTGAAATTGAGGGAAGTGATAATCCGCTAGTGCAATGAATGAATATTAAACAGTTTGTTTAATTATTTTTTCAATTTTTCTAACTCGTTGTTTGACTAATTGCCTATCTGCTCGTGCTTCAACATTAAGTCGCAATAGGGGCTCGGTATTTGAACTACGGAGGCTAAAACGCCAATTAGCAAATTCCATGTTAATACCGTCAGCTTCATCTATTATTGGGTTTAAAGAAGCAAAATGCTCTGTAACCGCCTTTATGCTCGCTTTAGCGTCATTAACTTTATAGTTTATTTCACCACTACACGGATAAGCCGCTATTCTATCGCCAACAAGTTTTGATAATGGCTTTCCTGATTTGCTGACTAATTCGCTTATTAATAACCAAGGTATCATACCGCTATCGCAATAAGAAAAATCACGAAAATAATGATGTGCGCTCATCTCGCCGCCATAAACAGCATTTTCTTTTCGCATACGTTCTTTAATAAAAGCATGTCCAGTTTTGGATTGAATAGCAATGCCGCCAGCTTTTTCTACTATATCAATAGTGTTCCAAGTTAGGCGAGGATCATGAATGATTTTTTCATTTGAATTTTTATTCAAAAAGGCTTCTGCTAGAAGACCAACAATATAATAACCCTCAATAAATTCTCCATTTTCATCAAACAAAAAACAACGATCAAAATCACCGTCCCACGCAATACCCATATCAGCTCTATTGGCAATTACTGCATCAGATGTAGATTTGCGGTTTTCTTTTAATATGGGATTTGGAATACCATTAGGAAAATTGCCATCTGGTTGATGATGTATTTTTATAAATTCAACTGGTACACCCTGCTCCTTAAAACAAAGTTCAATCGCATCAATCACATGCCCTGCAGCACCATTGCCTGCATTTACGACCAATTTAAGCGGCTTGAGCTTATTTGTTGCGACATAGCCAAGCAAGTGCTCAATATAATCATCTAAAATAGATATTTTGCTAAGCGTGCCCTTTTTTTCTACCTCATCAAAATCTTGGCTATTTGCAAGATCTTCTATCTCGTTTAATCCACTATCACCACTAATAGGAAGTGCGCCCCTGCCAACCAATTTCATTCCATTATAATCTATCGGATTATGACTAGCGGTGATCTCTGCCCCGCCATCTACATCTAAATGAAAAGAGGCAAAATAGACCTCTTCAGTGCCGCTCATACCAATATCTAAAACATCAGCACCAGCGTCCATAATACCGTTGGCAAGAGCAAGTTTTATCGCATTGCTTGTTAGGCGAATATCCCCACCAACAACAATAGTTTTTGCTTTAAGATATTGGGCAAAAGCACGACCTATTCGATAAGCAATTTCTTCGTTCAGTTCCTCACCCAATTTTCCACGAATATCATAGGCTTTAAAGCAAGTTAATTGTTTCATAAAATACCTTTATAAATATTATCATCACAAGATAGTTTCGTTTTTTGCACTTTGATGAGCGAATAACCAAAATATAGAATCTATTATAACTTGGCAACTATGTACCAAATAATTAGTGAACCCATCTATAATAAATCTAAAAATTACCTATGGGAGTTTAACTAAATTAAGTTTGCTATATTCTCGAATTTTTCAAACGGTATTTTAATCAAAACCGTATTTTTCAAACACACAAGACTAAACGTACAAGCGCTATTTGAATATGAAGACGATAGGCTTCCAATAATATCACTAGATGCGATAAATAATGTAATAGCTAGTTTTCAAAAATATGGCTTTGCAATGATAATTTTATCTAGGGCTATATTACCTGAAGTCACTGCATGCCTTTCAGGCATGACGCACATGTCTTTTGGTAAGTTTTTAATCGCATGGCTAATTAGTTCAATGCCTTATGTGATAATTATATCTTATGCAGGTTCAATCAGTTCTATTGATGACCCAATGCCTGCGATATTCACTGCCATTGGTATTACTACCTTATTATGGGCTTCTTGGTATATTCCCCATCGGGTGCATATTAAGAAACAAAAATAAGTGCAATCAATTATTTTAAATGTTGCGAAATTTAAAAATTAGTGCAAGAAATTTACGCTGTATGTCTTAGAAAACTCAAAGGTATTTTCATGATTTCACGTCCTCAAAAGCAAAAAATAATTGGCTTGTTAGGTGGTTGTAGCAATGTAGCAACTGGTGAATATTATAAATTTTTAAATGATGAAGTAAATGCACGTTTGGGCGGTTGGGAAATTGCAGAAACGATAATTGTAGGTATGAATTTTGGTAATATAGAAGCTTGGTTGCGAGAGGATAATTGGTTAGATCTAACCAATTATTTGGAGCAAAAAATAGACTGCTTAATAGCTGGTGGTGCTGATGTTATCTTATGTGTTTCAAATACCTTGCATAAACCTCTTGGCTCTATATTGAAAAATCGCAACATACCAAATATCCACATTGTTGATCCAACTGGAGAAGCTATCCAAAGATCTGGATTAAAAAAAGTGGGGCTGTTTGGCACGCTTCCTGTTATGCAAATGGATTATTTGAAAAATCGTTATGAACAAAAATTTGAGCTAGAAATATTGCTTCCCAATGAAAAAGAACAAGAAGACATAGACCGAATTATTTTTGACGAACTTGTTAAATCCAGTGTGCGCCCGTCTTCCAAGCGACGATATCTTGAAATAGCAGATCGAATGGCTAATGAGAATGGTGCTGAAGGCCTGATTATGGGGTGTACAGAGATATTTTTGCTTATTCAGCAAGATGATTGCCCAGATTTTCCACTATTTAATACAGCTCAACTTCACTGTAACGCCGCTGTAGATTTTGCACTGGCAAAAGTCATTTAGCCTCAATCAATTTGATTGTGCGTTCTACTCCAAATGAAAATGATATTTTGCTTTCGCAAGTTGAGTTGGTTGCGGGGGTAGGATTTGAACCTACGACCTTCAGGTTATGAGCCTGACGAGCTACCGGGCTGCTCCACCCCGCGACAATGTTTCTATATAAATTGTTAGATTAGCACTTCCTAACAATCACCGAGATCAGCCCGGTTTTTTTATGTTTTGCCTGTCCTCGCAAGTAAACTTGCTGCGGGCGGTACTTTATTCTTTTGCCCGTCCTCGGACTAACGTCCTGCGGGCGGTGCATGAGCAATAAGCTCTACTTTACAGCAATATGAAATCTATATAGGGGCAAGTTGCTTGCTTGTGAAGTATAAAATTGCCAAATTGGAATATTATTTTATGCTGGCATAATATTTAGCGCTAATCAAAGATAGTTGCGCCCTTGTTTGCTCCTCCTACTAGCTCTCTAAAGCCGCTGAAAAGCTCTCGTCCCATGCCAATATGTGCTTGGCTTAAATCATGTGTTGCTAGTTTTCGCCCCTCTAATTCTTTCTCATCGACTAATAATTCAAGCACGCCCTTATTCGCATCTAATAAAATCATATCGCCATTCTTTATTTTGGCGATATTGCCACCTGTTAGCGCTTCTGGGCTTAGGTGAATGGCGGCTGGGATTTTGCCTGATGCTCCTGACATGCGGCCATCGGTTAATAGTGCTACCTTAAATCCACGCTCCTGTAACACGCCTAAATAGGGGCTTAATTTGTGTAATTCGGGCATTCCGTTGGCTTTGGGCCCATTAAAACGCACTACCGCCACCATGTCTTTATCCATTTTGCCCTGTTTGAAGGCTTGCATTAGCTCGTCTTGGGTATGAAAGACTTTTGCTGGGGCTTTTACTTTTTTATGTTGGTCTTTAAGCGCTGAAATTTTTATTATTGCTTCGCCAAGATTGCCTTTTAATAATTTGAGGCCGCCTGTTTTTGCAAAAGCCTTATTCATTTTTACCAAAATCTTTTCATTACCTGATTTTTTGGGTGGGGCAGTAAATTCTAGCTCGCCTTTGTTTAATCTTGCCTCAGCGGCATATTTATCAAGCCCTTTGCCTAATATGGTAGTGACATTTTGGTGCAACAAGCCGTTTTCTAATAATTCGCCAATGATAAAACCCAAACCACCACAAGAATTAAACTGGTTTATATCAGCATATCCATTGGGATAAATCCTTGTCAAAAGAGGCGTGATTTCTGAAATATCCTCCATATCTTGCCAAGTGATAATAATGCCAGCAGCTTTTGCAATGGCGATAAGGTGAATGGCGTGATTGGTTGAGCCGCCAGTGGCATTTAGCCCCACTAAGCCATTTACTATTGATTTTTCATCAATAATATTGGCGATGGGAATGTAATTTTTTCCAATAGCACTGGTGTTTAGTGCAACTTCTATTGCTCTTTTTGTTAGTGCACCTCTAAGCGGAGTATTTGGCGCAACAAAGCTTGATCCCGGTAATTGTAGCCCCATAAACTCCATTAGCATTTGGTTGGAATTTGCTGTGCCATAAAAGGTGCAAGTCCCTGCCGAATGATAAGATTTTGCTTCAGCTTCTAGTAGTTGTTTTTTGCCAATTTTACCTTGTGCATATAATTCTCTTATGCGGGCTTTTTCTTCATTAGGCATACCCGAGCTCATGGGCCCTGCGGGGATAAAAATTGCTGGCATTTGTCCAAAATTAAGCGCTGCTATTAACATTCCCGGAACAATTTTATCGCAAATACCAAGATAAAGTGCGCTATCAAACATATTATGAGAAAGCGCAATGGCGCAGGACATGGCAATTAAATCTCTTGAGAAAAGCGAGAGATCCATGCCCTCTTGTCCTTGAGTTACCCCATCACACATAGCAGGAACGCCGCCTGCTACTTGCGCTGTTGCGCCCAAATCTTGCGCTACTTGCCTGATAAAGGCGGGGTATTTTTCATAAGGTTGGTGTGCTGAAAGCATGTCATTATATGAAGTGATAATACCAATATTTGGAGTTTCTTCACCTGTTAGTCTTTGTTTATCGATTGGCGAGCTAGCGGCAAATCCATGTGCTAGGTTTGAGCAACTAAGAGCGCCACGTCTTACTTTAATAGATTTTTGCGCCTCTATTTTTTCTAAATATTGCGCACGGCTTTTTACGCTTCTTTTTATAATTTTATCAGTTATTTTTGTGATATTTTTTTGCACGATTTTTCCATTAACATTTATATATATTTATAGGTACATTATCTTGTAATAAAAAGGCACGAATTGGCATGTCATTTATTACGACGCCATTAAGTGCCTTTTCTAGTACTTGTTGTTTTTCTTTCCCTCAATATGAAGATAAATATTTTTGGCTGAAATTAAATAGGGAAAAGTAAGTGTGATGCGCTCTTCGCCATCACTTGCTTTAATCGCCATTACAAGCCTTGTTGAATTTAGTGCTTGGTGTAGATTTTTTACATTAGGAAAAAATGAGGCGGTGTGCCCGTCTAGACCCATTCCTAAAGCTACAATATCAAAGGGTTTTTTTATATATTTTTGTTGGTGAGACATTTGCTCTATTGCTTGCTCATTAAGAGAATTAGCTCCTAGAAAAAGCGGAAAAAAACTTGCTTCTTTAACCTCGTTTATAAGTAGGTTTTCTTTTATCATTTTGGCATTTGAGCGGTTTGAACTTTCATCAACAAAACGTTCATCAACTAAAGTTACATCAACTTTTTCCCAGTTAATATTTTTTAGTTTGCTAAGTTCGTTAAGCATTTTTTTGGTGTTGATCCTCCCGACAAAGCGATTGAGGCTTTGCCGTCTTTTTTTATTGCCTCTTTTAATTTTTCAGCAATTTCATTTGCTAAACTGTTGGCTAATTCATTACAGGAAGAAAAATTATGCTCTAAATTTACCATTAAAAATCGCTTTCTTCGTGCCAAGTGCGCCCATCACGCTCAATTAGCGCTATTGAATTAGTTGGCCCCCATGTGCCAGCATTATATTTTTGTGGGGGTCTATCAGTTTGTTGCCATTCCTCCATTATCGGGTCAATCCAAGTCCAAGCGGCCTCTAGTTCATCACGGCGCATAAATAGGGTTTGATTGCCTCTTATTACGTCCAATAATAAACGCTCGTAGGCGTTGGGGGTGCGCTCGTTAAAAGCGTCAGCAAAACTAAGATTAAGATGCACTTGTTTTAGGCGCATTCCGCCAGGACCCGGATCTTTAATCATCATAAATAATTTTACCCCCTCATCGGGTTGAAGCCTTATGACTAGCATATTGGGAATTGGCGCGCCTTTTGCGTGAGAGAAAATTGAATGCGGAATTTCACGAAACTGAATAACAATCTCTGACATGCGTTTTGCCATACGCTTACCAGTGCGCAAATAAAATGGCACGCCAGACCAGCGCCAGTTTTTAAGGGCAAGTTTTAGCGCTACAAAAGTTTCGGTGTGCGAGCCTTTTTTGCTTTTTTCTAATTCTTCTTGATAAGATTTAACAGATACGCCTTCAGCACTTACCCCGCCATATTGCCCACGAACAGTAAGCTTTTCAACGTTTTCGCCAGAAATAGGGGCTAGCGAATGAAGAACTTTAAGTTTTTCATCACGCAATGAATTTGCTCTATCAGAGGCTGGAGGCTCCATTGCAACGAGGCATAATAATTGCAAAATATGGTTTTGCACCATATCTCTTAAAGCACCAGTACCATCGTAATAACCACGAGTGCCAGCGCCAATAGTTTCACAAACGCTAATTTGCACATGATCAATATGGGCAGAATTCCAAATTGGCTCAAACAATATATTAGCAAATCTAAGCGCCAATAGATTTTGCACTGTTTCTTTACCTAAATAATGATCAATACGATAAATCTGATCTTCACAAAAAGTGCGCTCAATAGCATCATTTATCTCTTTGGAGGATTGCAAATCATGACCAAGCGGTTTTTCAACTACTACTCGAGCATCTGAGTGCCAATAGTTCCACTTGGCAATATTATCGCAAATTGGCGCAAATATACTTGGCGGCACCGCAAGGTAAAAGGCACGAATTATGTTCTCCTCATCTCTTAATTGTTCGCCAAGTTCTGCCCAGCCCTTATCGCTATTTATATCATTTGCTATATAGAAAAATAAAGAAATAAATCGATTTACTATATCCTTATCAATCAAGGATTTATCGATAAATTCGTTAATAGATTTTCTTACAAAAGAGCGGAATTGTTCATCATTCCAGTTTGAGCGGGCAATGCCTATTATTTTTGATTGTTCATCAAATTGCCCATCGGCAAAACGGTGATAAAGCGCTGGAATGAGCTTTTTATATGTAAGATCGCCAGTAGCTCCAAATACTACATAATCAAAAGGTTTTACTGGAATAATACGAGAGGTCATTTTAATCTCTTTTGTTATTGGCTAAAATAATTGCACCATTTAGTGGATCTGATTTTGCCTTTATAATTATTTTACCAAATCGTTTTTTAATCATTGGCAGGAGGCGCTCGCCAAATCCACCAATTATAGCTATTTCTTTTGCACCATTTTTCTTAAAATAGTGAATATATTTTTCTATTGCGAGCATTTCAAATTCTATCAATTTGATAGCATTTTCATCATGCCTTTCAAAATACTCAATAAGCAGGGGCATAAATTTTGCGTAAGTTGCAGGCTTGGTATTTTCATCAAATGAAAATGCCATCAGCTTTTCAGCACTATTATTAAATTGCGCCATTATGTTTTTTGTCAATTCGCTTGTGGCAATAAGCCTCTCATGTGCTTGCAAACTCATACGCAATAATTCTCGCCCCAAAATAGCCCCCGACATATCATCGCCAATATTAAACCCCCAACCCCCAACTTGAAAGCGCTTATTGTTGATTATTGAAAGACCGGCCGAGCCCGTGCCAATAATAAGCACTGCGCCATCTTTCCCTAAAAAAGCTCCTATTTGTGCAATATCAATATCATCACAAATATGAGTTTTTGCAAAAGGAAATTTGTGTCTAGAGAAATCCTGTCTAGCTCTGTTCAGGCGTGCGCCAGACATGCCAAAACAAGCATAAGTTCTTTTGCCATCTATGCTTAAATCAAGTTCTGCTTTTTGAAATATAATCTTGCTTAACCGAAGGACAGAGTCATAGGCGTTTTTGCCATCATTTAATTGCAAATTTGAAGGGTTGGCAAGCATTTCTTCAGCCAAAATATTTGAATTTTCATCACAAAGGCGCATGCGAATATTTGTGCCACCGCCATCAACCCCCAAAAATAATTGTTCAAAAGATCTTTGTTTCAAGATATGCTCCTAATAATATAAGATATAGGTTAGTGTTAAAATGAGAATTGTAAAAGCATATTCTTGTGCTTATTTCATGTTTTGATTGCCCTTTTTGTAGCTAAATGTATAATCATCATATAGTTGGTGATGTTGCATACGCACCCAGCGCCCCTACTAATTTAACAATAAAGTAGATATAATGGATAAAGGGCATATTTTAGTTCTTGGTGGCGCTCGTTCAGGCAAAAGCCAATATGCAGAAGATTTGGCGCTTAAGTTGGGCAAGCAGGGAGCCTATATTGCCACTGCAAATGCTAAAAACAGCGATGAGGAAATGGCAAAACGCATTGAGTTGCATATTTTAAGGCGCAAAGATGATTTTACAAATATTGAAGAGTCGCTTGAGCTTGCTGGTGCTATTAAAAAAGCTGCAAAAATGCATGATGTTATTTTAGTTGATTGTCTTACATTATGGGTTTCAAATCTTATGAGTGAAAACCGTAATGTTGAAAATGAAACTACAAACCTATGTGAGGCTCTTGAGGAAATAAAAAATGCAACGGTTATTTTTGTTTCAAGCGAGGTTGGCTTAGGAATTGTGCCGCAAAATAAATTGGCCAGAGAGTTCCGTGATGTGCTTGGCTTGTTAAATCAAAAAGTGGCAAAAAACTGCGCAGAAGTTTATTTTATTGCTGCTGGTCTGCCTCTAATACTTAAAGGAAGTTTGCCTAAATAGATTCTCATTTTGGCACAGTCAAAATGTTTTTTATCAAGATTTATAGGCAGATCCCTTAAATTGCAGACCTTAATTCTTAAAAAGCAAAAAAATATTAGGGTTTTTGATTTTATTTACTCTTAAGCCTAGTTAGCAAAAGCTAAATTTTAATATTTTTCTAATCAAGATTAATGTATTTTTGCACTTTGAGATGAAATCTCGGTCATAAAATAATCATTATGTTTGTTGCTTATGTAAACTACTAAATATCGTAGTGAACAAATATAGAACTTTGATGAAGAAGCTGATTCGCCCCCTGTTCGTTCTCTTTTCGTACTAGATATTAATTTGTTTTATTAAAATCTAAAAATCTGTATCAAAATATAACAATTTGATAAAATATGATTTTTAGATTAGATATTGTTTTTTCAATAGTTTAAGTTAATGACAAACTGTTTTATGAATGCTAATTACAATTATAAGTTCTGCCACAAAGAGACGAATAAATGAATTCACCACAAATTGAGAATAAGGACGAAATCCTTGTTGATGGTAAAATAATAGGCACTATTAAGGGTCTAAGATTTAATTATGCAAAATCAGATAATGATGCTGAGCTTGTTGACCTACATAAAGAAGCGATTGCTATAGAGCTTTCTCATGCTAGTGATCGGCTTATTGGTGCGCCAAATGATCAAATTATATTAAGCACTGATGGCTCGTTACGCTGGAAGGGTGAAAAAATTGCCAGCTTGAGTAAAAGCGAGGATAGGTATTTTCCTAAGATTATCCTATTAGCTGATGATCAAATTTTACCTGAAAATATTAAAAATATTGAGGGGCGGCTTAATCTTTGGTTGCGTCATCATATTAATTCTTTGCTTGAACTTATTTTGGCACTTAAAAAGCCACATGAAATTGATGGTTTAGCGCTTGAGTTATGTACGCATATTTTTGATAATTATGGAATTGTTGCTCGTCAAAAAGTTGTAAATATCGTCAAAGGACTTGACCAAGATGTGCGTGCAAAATTACGTCGTTTTGGTATAAAGTTTGGGGCTTATCATGTTTATTTGCCGCTTACATTAAAGCCAGCTCCACGAGAATTATTGCTTATTCTTTGGGCGTTGCAAAATGACGATGTTTCACAAGAAGAAACACAAGAAGGAACACAAGAGGAGGGATTAGCACAATTAGCGCATATTATCCTCTCGGGGCGCACTTCAGTTGAAATTAACCCAGCGATTAATAAGCAATTATATGAAATTGGCGGGTTTAAGGTTGCAGGCAATCGAGCGGTGCGTATTGATATTTTAGAGCGCTTAGCTGATTTAATAAGGCCGCTTATTGCACTTGATTCGGATAGGTATCAAGGTGATCAAGCAAGTGAACTGCCCTTGGGAGCGGCGCCTAAAAATGGCTTTCGTGTAAATGTTGAAATGACCTCATTGCTTGGTTGTGCGGGGGCTGATTTTTCATCAGTTTTAACATCTCTTGGCTATAGGGTTGAGCGCACAAAAATTCAAGAAGTTATAAAAGAAGAAGTTATAAAAGAAGAAGTTATAAAAGAAGAAATTATAAAAGAAGAAATTGTTAAGGAAGAAACTCCAAAAGAAGAAGCAGAAATAAATGATGATGTTGTTTCGTTGGCAAAAATTGATGGAGAAAACCCAGCAGTTACAAAGAATGATAAATCAGAAAAAGATATTGAAAATAAAGCTGATGAAAATAGCGAAGCACAAATAGAGCGATTTGATGAGGTCTGGTTTTTTAACTTTAAGCGCCAAATTAATAAGGGCAATGCTAACAGAGATAGTACCAATAAACATAAAGTGAATAACAGGTTTGCAAATTCCAAAAACAAAGGGAATAGTAAAAAGCCTTATAAAGATAGCAAGCAAAAAGGTGCTGATTTCAAGAGAAAACCAAAGCTTAAATCATTTGATAAAGATTCGCCGTTTGCCGCACTTGCCGCTCTAAAAATTAAATCATAGACTACAATAGGGTTTTGGGCGGCTTCGTACTTGTCCTTTTGACTAAAAAACTTGCCCTTTTGCTAAAAACAATATAGCTAAGCAAATAATGTAAAAAATCATTATTCGTGATTATAAGCTACCGCTCATTTAGGAAAAAATATGACTTATATCGTCGTGGACAACTGCATAAAGTGTAAATATCTTGATTGTGTTGAAGTGTGTCCTGTTGATTGTTTTTATGAGGGCGAAAATATGCTAGTTATTCACCCTGATGAATGTATTGATTGCGGAGTATGTGAGCCTGAATGTCCTGCTGAAGCAATTAAGCCAGATACTGAAACTGGTCTTGAGACATGGCTTGAAATAAACACAAAATACGCTTCCATTTGGCCAAATATTACTGAAAATCGTGAGCAAATGCCTGATGCTGAAAAATATGACGGCATGGAAGGTAAATTTGAAAAATTCTTTTCAAAAGAGCCCGGAGAAGGCGACTAAAATTAAGTATAATTTATTGATAATAAGTGGGCTTTTGATTTTTCGTTAAAAATGTTCTATAGTGACATATATGCAAATTGTCTTTTTTAATTGTGAAAGCATTATCTAACAATATTATCCAAATAATTAAAGTTTTAAAAGGTTGTTTTTATGACCTATTTTAGAAATTTGCAAAAAATAAGGCTTATGTTTAAGGGCCAGTGAATAAGAGAATAAACGGGAGATGGGCTTTTGCCCATCGTTATCAAGTTAGGAGTATGCCGTATGGCAACAGTAAAAAAATCTCAACAACGTGCTGGTTTTAAGACCGGCGAATTTGTAGTTTACCCAGCGCATGGCGTTGGTAAAATATCTTCGATTGATAGTGAAGAAATTGCAGGACTAACACTTGAATTGCTTGTTATTTATTTTGAGCAAGACAAGCTAACTTTGCGTGTTCCTGTGGCAAAGATAAAATCAGTTGGTATGAGAAAATTAGCAAATGAAGAAGTGGTGGCAAAAGCTCTTTCAACAGTTGTAGCGCGCGCTAGAGTAAAGCGCACTATGTGGTCTCGCCGTGCACAAGAATATGAAGCAAAAATCAATTCAGGCGATTTAATTTTTATTGCAGAAGTTGTGCGTGATCTTTATCGCTCAAGCGAGCAACCAGAGCAATCATATTCTGAGCGTCAATTATTTGAACAGGCGATGGATCGCATGGGTCGTGAAATTGGTACTGTGAATAAAATTACTATCACAGAAGCAGTTGAATTAATTCAGAAAAGCCTTGATATGAAAGTCCCCCGTATTGCTAAGAGCGAAGAGGCTAAATCTGAGAACGGTGCTGATGAGGCAAGCGAAACAAAGGGTAAGGGCAAAGAAGCCGCTGCTTAGTTTTTATATTTGATATATATTAAGGTCGGCCATTTGGTCGGCCTTTTTTTATCTAACCATGTTTAAGTTTAAGCACTACGATTATCCCAACCAAAATCATAGAAACCAAATTTGCAATAATAAGTGGGAATGAGTTAAGCGCTATTCCATAAATTAGCCAAAGTATAACTGTGCTTAGCAACAATAAGTTCGTGCCAAGTGAGAGAGATTTTGTATCTCTTGTTCTAATAGTTTTTATAGTTTGTGGGGCCCAGCAAATTGTTCCTAAAAGGGCAGCAAACATTCCAATAGCTTCAACAGTCCATGTTGGCATTTTATCTCTCTTTATAGCTTTAATTGTGTTTTAGCGGTAATTGCAAAATTTTGCGGGCTTGCTGCCAGCTAGCAATGGGGCGGTTATATTTGTCGCATAGTTCAGCTGCACGTTTAACAAGGGCGGCATTTGATGGCGCTAGATTATCCTTATCAAGACGGATATTATCTTCAAGACCTGTTCTTGTGTGCCCGCCAGCTTTAATTGACCATTCATTTAGCACGATTTGATTTGCGCCAACTCCTGCTCCGCACCATGTTGCGTTTGGGCTTAGACGTTTTACGGTTTTGACATAAAAATCAAAAACTTGTTTATCAACTGGCATGGCGTTTTTTACTCCCATGACAAATTGTATGTGAAGAGGAGCAATTAAACGCCCATCTTTTTGCATTTTTACGGCCTGAAAAATATGCGAAAGATCAAATGCTTCAATTTCGGGCTTGATATTATATTTAATCATTTCAGAGGCTAAATAATCAACTAAATCTGGTTGGTTTTCATAAGTTCTAGTTGGGAAATTATTTGAGCCAACTGAGAGCGAAGCCATATCAGGGGCAAGGGGTAACATTGAGCCACGTTCTCGACCAGCGCCAGAGCGTCCGCCAGTTGAAAGCTGAATGATTATGCCTTTGCAATGTTTTTCTAATCCCTCCTTAAGCCGTGCAAATTTTTCTATATCAGAACTTGGAGTTTCATCATCATTTCTTACGTGACAATGAGCAATGCTTGCGCCAGCCTCAAAGCTTTCATGCGTGCTTTCAATTTGCTCCTCTATAGTCGTTGGAACAGCAATATTATTAGCTTTTGTAGGCACAGAGCCAGTTATAGCTACACAAATAATGCAAGGATTATTTTCCATTTTTTTAGCTCCACACTCTAAAAAATCTTAAATTAAATTTCTAATATTAAGCAATCCATCTTCAAGCGTTTGAGCAAATTGATCAATTTCATTTTTACCCATTGGAGTTGAAAGAATGCCCGTACAGGTATTTACCATTATAAATCCATTATCAAATAAATAATTCAATAGTGCCTTTAAGGCTTCAGTTTCTTTTTCATTCATATAAGCATTACGATATGTAGTTGGTGCTTCTTCTTTTAAGTGAATACGAAACATTGAACCTTTGCCTGTAACACACGCAGCAATATCAGCGCTTTTTATTGCCTCAGATATTACCTTACGAGCATAATCGCCCAGCCTGTTAATATTCTTTAGAGCTTCTCTATCAAACATTTCCATCGCCATAAGACCTGCGCTCATGGTTATTGGGTTAGCTGAAAATGTACCATAATGCGGAAATAAATACCGCTTGGAAAGCGGGTTCATTACTTCCATAACACCGGTACGCCCTGCCAATGCCCCAACGGGAAAACCACCGCCAAGCATTTTACCCATAGTTGTTAAATCGGCATTGATGCCATAGTTTTCCTGAGCGCCGCCATAATTTGTGCGAAAACTTATCACCTCATCACAGATCATTAGCGCATTATTATCGCTCGTCCATTTGCGAATTGCTGTAACAAAACTATCGTTGGCGGGTATTACTCCAATTCTATGCGGTAATAAATCTATCAATACACAAGCGATTTCGCTGGCATATTCATTCATTATCGTAATGGCTGTTTCTTCATCGTTAAAGGGAATAATAATCACATCATCAAGCGCCCCTTGTGGCGTTGAAAATGATACTGGATTGCTGATGGGTCGATTTTTTTGCCCCCAATTTGATGGGTTAGATGATTGGCTAACTTCGGCATAATCATAAAGTCCATGATATGCGCCTTCAACTTTAACTATTTTTTCTCGACCGCTAAAAGCTCGTGCCGCCTTAAGAGCTGACATTACTGCCTCTGTTCCTGAATTAACAAAGCGCATTTGCTCAAAGCCAGTATTTCGTGAGCAAATATGCTCGGCATAATTTATCTCAACTTCTGTGCCAATAGAAAAAGCGCTACCCTTTGCCATTTGTTGATTTACTGTTTCAATAATTTTTGGGTGTGCATGTCCATGAATTAGTGATGCTACATTATTAGCAAAATCA
>JAJRPR010000090.1 GCA_024280655.1 Alphaproteobacteria bacterium
CCAATTAGCAGGCCTATAAGCACCGCAATAATTGCTACAATAAAGCTAGTAAGCGCTCCTGACATTAATAATGAGAGCATATCACGCCCATAAAAATCAGTGCCTAAAATATGGCTAAAACTAATGGGGGCAAACCGATTAGAGATATCAAGATTTGCAATATCAAACGGTGTCCAAAAAATTGAAATAAGTGCAGTTATAAAAAATATAATAGTGCCAAAAAAGCCAATTCTAAACCTCAAATGGCTAAAGGCTTTTTCAATTAATCCTAGTGGCTTTTTCTCACTCATAACTTGCTACTCATATCTGGCCTCTTGAGCGGAGGCGTGGGTCAATTATTTGATATAATAAATCAACAATAAGCATAATAGTAATAACCGCAAAAACCAGCACGATAAGCGCCCCTCTAACTAATACTAAATCTCTCTCAGAAATAGCGGTAAAAATAAGTTTTCCTAATCCGGGTAGATAAAAAACATTTTCAATAATTATTGTGCCAGCAATAAGAAAAGAAAATTGCAAGCCTAAAATTGTTAAAATAGGCAGTAAAGCATTGCGCACCCCATGCCGCCATATTGCTTGAGAATTTGTCAGACCTTTGGCTCGAGCGGTGCGAATATAATCAGCCTTTGCTACATCAACTAAAGCGGTGCGCATAATTCTAGCTACAATTGCCGCGTGCGGTAATGCAAGCGCAATGCTTGGTAAAACCAATGATTTTATTGCACCAAAGATACTCTGCTCCCAACTAATAAAACCGCCAGTTGAAAACCAGCCAAGCGTAACTGCAAATAATAAAACCAATAACATGCCAAACCAAAAATTTGGAATGGCAATGCCAATTTGCGCCAATAACATTAGAAAACTATCGCTCTTTTTACCCCTATTTTGCGCTGCAATAATACCAATAGGCACGCCTATTATTATGGCAATTATCATAGCAAAAATTGCTAGAGGGAAAGAAACTAATATACGTTCAAAAATAAGCGAAGTTACTGGCAAATCTTGGGTTAAAGAAATGCCTAAATCTCCCTTAATAAGGGCAAAGAACCAATTAAAAAACCTCTCCCAAAGCGGCAGGTTAAGCCCCATTTGCTCTCGTAAAACCGCAACGCTTTGCTCTGTTGCGCTAATGCCAAGAATAAATCTTGCTGGATCACCCGGTAAAATATCAAGCAATAAAAAGATGGCCAATGAGGCAACAAATAATGTCGCCGCAAAAGCAATTAATCGGCTTAAAATAACGCCAAGCATATTATTTCCACTAATTTATAAAGCGAATAGTGCTTAAATCATTACCCTCTATTGGAGCATTTGCCCACATGCCTTCAATATCTGCACGCCAAACGCCAACTTTAGCTAATTGAAACAAATAAGTGTTTACAGCATGGCGAGCCAAGAAGTCTTGTGCATAAATTGCTAAAGCACGACGAGCCCCCTCATCTGTTGTTTGTCCTAATTGTTCCATCACAGCACGAAAATCTTCATTGTCAAATTGGAAATAATAATCAGGGTTTGCGTAAATACCAATATCAAATGGCTCAACATGAGAAACAATGGTTAAATCATAATCTTTCTTGGTGAAAGTCTCATCAATCCATTGCGCCCATTCAACATTTATAAGCTCTAACTCAATGCCAATTTCACGAAATTGCGAGGCAATGATTTGTCCCGAACGGCGGGCGTAAGGGGCTGGTGGTAATTTTAATGTTGCCTTAAAACCGTTCGGATAACCAGCCTCAGCAAGTAATGTTTCAGCCTTTTCTAAATCAAGCGGATAAGTATCAACCTTATCAATAAAATATGGGTGATGGGGTGCAAAATGCGAGCCAATAGGTGTGCCATAACCAAACACTGCACCATCAATAATTTCGTTTCTATCAATAGCATGTGCCATTGCTTGACGAACTCTTATATCATTAAATGGTGCTCTTTTATTATTGGTAGCTAAAATAGTTTCGCCCTCAGTTGTGCCAACCAGCACATTAAACCTATCATCTTTTGTAAAGACCTCTAAAGCTTCGGGAGCTGGAAACATTGGAAAACCATCGAGATCACCAGCAAGCATTGCGGCAATAGCGGTATTTGGATCTGAAATAAACACAAATGTCGCTTTATCTATACTAACCTTTTCACCAACATAATTTTCATTTGCCTCAAGCACAATTTTTGCGCCCTTATTCCATGAAATGAACTTATATGGCCCTGTGCCTATGGGATTAGTTTTATTATCATCTGCGCTTTCAGGGGCAACAATAACAGCGTCCCCTCGCCCAATATTAAACAGGAATTCGCCCGATGGACGTTTTAGCAAAATAGCAATAGTGCTTGGATCAAGCTCTTGCACTTCCTCAATTATTTCAAAAATTGCCTTTTGCGCATTAACACTATCATCTCCCATTGCACGCTCAAAGCTAAACACCACATCATCAGCACCAAATCTAGTGCCATCATGAAATTTAACCCCTTTTTTCAGGTGAAAAATATAGGTTAAATTATCGGGTGATATTTCCCAAGAAGTAGCAAGAGATGGCTGCACTCCACCATTTGCATCTATGCGAGTTAGCCCCTCAAAAATATTGGCATAAACCACTTCATCAATCGCTGCGGCCGCCCCTGCACTTGGGTCAAGATGAGGAGGCTCAAGCACCATGCCCAATTTTATTTCGCTGGTTTGTGCATAAGAATAACTAGTTGAAAGAATAAGAATAGAAAGAATAGCAAATGCTAATTTCTTGCTTTTTGATATATAATTTTTGAACATGTTTTGCTCCCAATGAAAAAGATTTAACCCCTTATAATCCATTTTTTTAATAATGGGAGTCATATTTTGCATCCCTCATTTGCAAGTTATTTAGCCCTCATCTCTCTTGTTAATAGAATTACGGGAATAATCCCGACAATCATAATGATAAGAGAGGCAACACTTGCTTGCTCAATACGCCCTCTAGAGGCGAGATCATGGATATAAATAGATAGGGTTTCAATGCCAAACGGGCGCAACATTAAGGTTGCCGATAATTCTTTAAGGGTATCGATAAAAACTAATAGTCCTGCTGCAAGAACTGCAGGGCGCATAAGGGGCAATAATATTTTTGTAAATGTTGCAAATTTTCCTTTGCCATAAAGATAGGCCGCCTTATCTAAATTTGGTGAGATTTTCTCAAAACCACTGCTTATAGTCCCCTCTGCAATAGCCATAAAGCGCACACAATAGGCATAAATAAGAATTATTGCCGAGCCTGAAATTAATAGGCCAGTTGAAAAGCCAAACCAGCTTCGCATATAAAAATCAATAAAATTATCAAACCGAGCCAGCGGAATAAAAATTCCTAAAGCAATAATAGTTCCAGGGATTGCATAACCAATCGAGGCTATGCGTACTAAGAATTTAATTAATTTACCCTGTTTTATACGAAGCGCATAACTTAACATTATAGCAATTAACACAGTAATGATTGCCGCTAGGCTCGCCAAACCAATCGAGGTGAGGGTTGCGCCCAGTAATGATGGGTCGAACCCTCGTTTTAATGATCTTAGAGCAAAAAAACCTAACACAGATATTGGTACGCCAAACCCAAGTGCAACAGGAAATAGACAAGCAATGAATGCGCCCCATCCTTTCAAACCATAAAGTTTTTGCACACTAAATGGTCCAGCACAGGAGCTTTTTCCAACTTCACTATATTTTTGCCCACGCCTTGCTAAGCGCTCAATAATAATCAGCAATAAAACAATGAACAATAATACTAGAGCAATTTGCGCCGCCCCTGCAAAATCACCCTGATTTATCCAAATAGAAAAAATAGATAGGGTTAGAGTTTTAACCCCCAAATATTCCATAGCCCCAATATCATTTATCGCCTCCATCATTACTAAAATAATACCAAGCGCTAATGCAGGTCTTGCGAGTGGCAGCAAAATTTTTACTAGGATTTTACGTTGGCTAGCACCCAAAACTTCACCAGCTTCTATTGCTCTTCTGCCTTGCAAATAAAATAACGCCCTTACTAAAAGATAGACGTATGGATAAAGAACCAAGGAGAGAACAAAAATTGCGCCGCCCAATGAGCGAATATCAGGGAAATAATAATCTCTTGGCGAACTAAAACCAAAGGTTTCACGTAACAGGCTTTGAATTGGGCCTGTAAAACTCAAAAATTCAACAAAGGCATAGGCGCTAATATAGGTAGGAACAGCAAGCGGCAAAACCAAAGCCCACGCAAATATCTTCCTAAAGGGGAAATCAAAAAAACTAACAAGCCAAGCACTAAGCGAGCCTATAATGCCCGTTAATATCGCAATGCCAATAAGCAATAATATGGTTGTTAGAGTTGCATTTGGTAGGATTGTTGTTGCTATGTGTTTTATAGAATCACGATTACCACCAAGCGCAACAATTATTAATGTGAAAATTGGCAAAGCAACTAGCAGTGTCATCAACCCTACCATAATCAGATAATAGTCAAATCGAAATAATGACGAGAAGAAGGGCAAAGCCTGCCACCAATGTTTTTGCTTGCCTTCTGCCATTAGAGTTTAGTGACCTGTTTAATCATCAAAAGCAACCCTATCGACTAACTTCGACGCTTCAGCGGCATTTTTAGCAATGGTTTCAAGTGAAATATTATCTGGTCTCATTTCACCAAAACTTTTTACAATTTCAGATAATTTGCTACCTGGCAGAACTGGATATTCAAATACCTGTTCTGCATATATTTCTTGCCCCTTAGCGCTTGCAAGAAACTCCATTAAAGCCAGCGCATTTTCACTGTTTGGCGCATATTTTGCCATCGCCATACCAGAAATATCTACATGCACTCCACGTCCATCATTATTTGGGAATAATATTTTAACAGATTCTTCCCATTTCTTTTGCTCTGGGTTTTCTTCGTTAGTACGCATTTTTCCGGCATAATATGTATGACCTATGGCAATATCACATTCACCCGAATAAACCCCTTTAACCTGCGCCCGATCATTACCAACAGGAGAGCGTGCGAGATTGGCTTTTACGCCCTCAAGCCATGTAGTTGCTTTATCAATTCCCTCATTAGAAATGATTGAAGAAATAAGCGCAATATTATAGATATTTTGCCCCGAGCGAGAGCAAATACGCCCCTTCCATTTGGGATCGGCTAGTTCTTCATAAGTGATTGAGTTTTGCGCAACTCTTTCTTTGGAGGCAAATATAACCCGTGCCCTTGTCGTTAGGCCAAACCAGTTGTTTGCAGGGCCGCGATATTGTTGAGGTATATTCTTTTCAATTATATCGCTTTTTACAGGCTGGGTTACTCCACCCATCTTCATGCCTATAAGGCGTGCAACACTGACAGTTAGAATAACATCAGCAGGAGAATTTACCCCTTCTGCCTTTAGGCGCTCAAGCACGCCTTTGCCAAGATAAAGCACTTCTGTCTTGATGCCTGTTTGTTCGCTAAAAGCGTCTAACAATGGCGCTATAAGTTCAGGTTGACGATAGGAATAAATATTTACGGTGTTTTCTTGCGCAAACGAGGGGGCAATAGTTGCCAAAATCCCTAATGCACTAATAGTTACGCCAATATGACGTTTTATGTTTTTCATAATGTTTCCTTTTCTAAGATTCAAGGTCTTAGGTGGCAACTATGTTTTGTCTTACTTAAAATAGCTTGTCAAGAACTAAAGTGAAATCAATATGTTAGAGGGTTTCTATAGTTTAGAGTCATTCTAAACACAAACTAAAATATAGAGAAAAAACAAGTGTTTAATATTTTCTATTTCTATTTAACAGCCATATTGGCAGGAATAATTAATGAGGATAAAGTGCCGGCATTATTGGTTTGATCAATTTCTAGGGAAACAGAATTTACTTCTAATAAAGATCGAGTAAGCGCAAGTCCCATGTTAGAAATACTTGATCTGCGTGAGCCTCTATCTTTATCAATATTTTCACTAAACAATACAAAACTCTTATTATAATCACTTTCACTTGTGCCAGTATCACGCACATAAATATTTATGCTATCATCAATCTCACAATTTGCTGAAACTATTATTTGACCGCCAACTGGAGTTTGCTCAATGGCGTTGGCTAAAAGATTTAATATAGCTTGCTCTAAAGTTTTTTTATCGGCCATTATTTTTGGTAGTTTTAGTGAAATTGCAGAGCGAATAAGAACACGAGAGAAATTGGCATGAGGGCGAATTCGTAATAGGCAGGTTTCTAATAATTCGCCTAAATCAATAGTTTCTAAATTAGTAATATATGCTTTATTATTTAATAGGGCGAACTCTTCTAGCTCACTAATTATTGCTAAAATATCTTGTCCCGATAGATTGATGTCTCCTGCATAATCTATGTAACGCTGCTGATCTTTTGCGCCAAAATAGCTTGAATTAATAAGTTCAGAAAAACCAATAATAGAGGTCAGTGGCTCTCTTAAAGCGTGACTAATATTTTTAATAATATCAAGATCAATATTCTTTTTATCTTCATTATCGATATTTGTTGCAGTGGGATTTATTTTTCTAATTAAGCCCAAATAGCCTGTTACTATCCCCGCACTTCCCTCAGTAAAAAGTAATATTTCAATATTTGGATCAATAGCTTTTAATTTAATAGTTGGACGTTCAGAAAAAGCAAAATGAGCAGGCTTTTCTAAAAATTGCTGTAATTTTTCTACCTCCCTATCGCCAACCATAAGGCTTAGAGGGTATTTTTTTAAATCATCATCTATACGATCTAAAATTTTGGGAGTATTTGCGCAATGTTCAACCAAAGTCCCATTTCTTGAAGCTCGAAAAACTCCACCTGTCTCAAGTTTAGACAAAGATTTTGCAAATTCAAAAACCATATTATTTGAGATGCTTTTTTCTGCATCATCATTAGTATTTTCCTGCTCAACTTTTTGATTCTTATTGGCTGAAAGCATTAATGCCGATGAACCATTCCAATTAATTGATTGCAAACGTGCATTTATTGCAACTTTTTCTCCATCTAGACGCACAAGATGTGTAACTGGCCCTGCGGGTTCATTTTGCTCTTCTGGTTGCACAAAAATTTCACCAAGCGGGGTTTTTTTCAAACTTGCAACATCTAAATGCCCTAATAAATTAGCCATAGCCCGATTGCTAAATAGTATTTCAGAATCACGAAAAATCAATAAAGCGAGCGAAAGTCGATTTAATATTTGTTTTTCTTCTGGCATATTAACCAGTGCGCTACTTTTTGCTGTTCTTTTATTATATATATTCAAAGAAGTGATATTGGAGTTTAAATTATTAAAGTTAGACAAAGTTGAATTATCTATGTTTTTGTCTCCACCTATTCTATTATTTAACACTCGTGATAATTCCGCAAAATTATATTTAGAAGCGTCTTGCTCATCTATTTCAAGTTGCTGTTCTTTTGAAACACTAGCTTCAAACCCTTCTCCAGTAATTTTATAAAGGGTTTTTTGTTGTGAGTTATTTATCTCATCTTGAGGGGTTTCATTTTTTTTATCAACTAAATCAGAAGGTAATTCTAAATGCGCATTTTGCGCTAAAATCTCATCATCTTGCTCTCCCAAGGGAGTAAAAAGATCCTCATCAGCAGCTAATTTATCTAACAGTGAGGTTAGGTCTTTATGAATAGGGGGCTGTTGTTGCTCATTTAATTGCTCAGTTTTGTCTTGCTCTGTAATGTTTTTAGGAAAGATAAGTAGGTTTTCTTTGCGCTCAGCCAAAGAAAAATTTATTACATTTTCATCAAAACCTTTTAAAAAGCCCATTGCGTTTTCATCAAATAACTCCAACTCGGTTTTTGTTCCCATAATAGGATTGCCAATATTATTAAGCAAAATAAAACCACTATTATCTAAAAATAGATTTTCAAGTAATGTTTCATTTGTAAAATGCTTTTGCAATAATCTTTTTTCAATTCCATCAACGCCAACAATTAAAATATATTGCACACCATCTATTTCAATAGGAACATAGGTAGAAGTAAGAGATATATTACGCTGGCCTTTAATAAAACTTACCCGCGATAAAGACTTACGGCCAATGGAGCCTAATTGGAATAAGTGCTTGATTTGCCCACTTTTTGGCAATATTTTGCTGGATAATTTTAAATTAGCACGTTTTTCCTTAACACCAAAAAGCCTTGCTGCTGGATTGCTCCACAGCAGTTTTTCTCCTTTAACAGAGTAAAACCAAGCAGGTCGATTATCGCCTAGATAAGCAATAACTCTAGCTCCTTGATTGCTTTTTAACCACTCAATACCCATTTTACCTACAAATATTGACTTAACTGTACCAAAATAGAACAATTTCTAATAAGTCTTAACCTTATCTTAATATATGTTGTTGGGCGCTGGGTCTATATGAAGCCGTGATTTGGCTTAAGCAATTAGTTTAATGGTTAAGATGAAAATATTGTTTTTCTCAAACATCACTTTTAGTCTTGTCATAATTGATAAGTAGCCTTATGTATTTGGCGGCTAAACATTGTTTGGCCAAGGGCCGCCTTAGCTCAGTTGGTTAGAGCGCTAGAATGTGGATCTAGAGGTCCCCCGTTCAATTCGGGGAGGCGGTACCATACTTTTTTATATCTCACGCCAGTTCGCTATGCGAACGGCTCCGATGGGGCGGCGCTAGCGCCGGCGAGCCCAAAGCTCGCTCTACTGATAGATTGAGTTAAACATCTTCTTTATTCTTGCCGCCGTTGGTCGCTTTGCTCCCGTCCTCAGCACCCCCGCCATTATTCTTTTTCCACGTTCACATCTTTAATCTGGATTTTTTCCACCTATTGCTGAAGATAACCTTCTCTTCCTTCTCCTTCCCCCTTGCGGGGAGGGCTGGGGGGGGGGTTAGAGAAAACCCTCTATTCTTGCCGCCGTTTATTCTTTTCTATACTGACGACTGCTAAGGCTTTTCTCCGCTCACGCCGTTAGGGCTGGTTATTACATCACTATAATTTTTGCGCCAACTCTTGCTCGCTCATATAGATCAATTACATCTTCGTTCATTAATCGGATACAACCAGAGGATACGTTTCCCCCAATAGACCATGTTTCGCTTGTGCCGTGCAGGCGATAAAGCGTTGTTCCTATATAAAGTGCTCTTGCGCCAAGTGGGTTATCTATGCCACCGGGCATATAGGCTGGGAGTTCTGGTTGGCGTTTTCGCATTGCGGCTGGTGGTGTCCAGCCGGGCCATTTTTTCTTTGCTCTAATTTTATATGTCCCGCTCCATTCAAACCCAGGGCGGGCAACCCCAACACCATAACGCATGGCTTTGCCATTTCTTAGTACCAAATATAGATATTTTTGTGAGGTATCTACAATTATAGTGCCAACTCTTTGGCTAGTACTATAGGGCACAACTTGGCGTATGAACTTAGGGTTAACTGAACTTTTTAACTGTAACGCCAAGCCATTTGTTGGGGCGCTTTTGGTTAAGCTCATGCCAACTGGGGGCGGATAATAAATCTTTTTACCCCCCGCAAATGCAGCACTAGAAAAAGCTAGAACAACTGCAATAATAGAAAATATTTTTAGAAAAGCACTAAAGACAAATGATAGATTAAACATGACATACTCACAAACTTATTGTCAAAAATCAAAACAGAAAAAATTACTATGTTGACTTTAGTGTTACAATAATTGGAAAATATGGCGTGAACAAAGATGGTAAAACTTTTACCAATCAATATGGTTGAGAGAAAGTAAAGAGAAATGATGGACCAATCTGACAGTCAAGAAAACATAGATAAACCAAGATGTAATTGGGGTAATAGTGATGCGCAATATCGTGCCTATCATGATAATGAATGGGGCTGGCCAGTAGATAATGATATTAGATTATTTGAAAAAGCCTGTCTTGAAGGCTTTCAATCTGGGCTTTCTTGGCTAACTATTTTACGAAAAAGAGAAGGTTTTCGCCTCGCTTTTGCAGGTTTTGAATTTGAAAGAATAGCAAAATTTGATGAAAATGATGTTGAGAGATTATTACAAAATGCTGATATAGTGCGTCATCGTGGTAAAATAGAAGCCACAATTAATAATGCCAGCGTTGCTATTAAGCTGGTTGATGAATTTGGCTCATTAGCGAAATATTTTTGGCAGTTCGAACCAAGCCCTAGCGAGCGCCCCAATGATTATTCTTGGGAAACATTAAAAGCTATGGCGCAAACAGATAACTCAAAAAACCTAGCAAAAGACCTTAAAGGCCGTGGTTGGAAATTTTTTGGCCCAACTACAGCTTATGCCTTCATGCAGGCGATGGGCTTGGTCAATGATCATATTGAAACTTGCTTTTGTCGTGAACAAATTGAAGAGGCTAGAGAGAAATTTGAGCGCCCATAGTTTTGTTTTTTAGCTTTATGTTTGCAATGTAGGAGATTTCAAACTTATTCCTCTTCCAGCATAATTTTATATGCCGCATGACAAGTTGTGCAATTTATCAATATATTGCCAAGCGCACTAGCCACAGTTTGAATATCGCCATCAGTTTTTGCGAGGCCTGCCAATTCATCAAATGCCTTATGCGTATCCATGCCCATTGTCTTAAATTCAAGCGGTAATTTAGCAATTAAAGAAGGTGGTGGGTTTTCATCTCTTAGGCCAACATTTTCAGCCGCCACAACAATAGCTTCCATGTCATTTTCACCAAGTGCTACGGTAATTATTTGCACATTTTCCAAAAATTTACGCATATCACCAAGCATCATATTACGCTCAGCATCATTAATAATAATCGCCGTACGCCCATCTTCACTTTTAAGAGTTGAGCCTTTAATCAGGAACATATAAATCATTGCACCAATAATAATGATAAGAATAATATTTAATATCCAGCTTAGTTTTTGCATTTGTTTTCCTTATAATTTCAAAACCAGCAATATAGTATTATTTGCACATTGTATATTAGTTTGATAAATTAATATCATGCACAACACAATTCTTGAAAAATGGCAAGGATTACAGGGGGTTCGGTTAATTTGGCCTATACTTAAATTGCTACTTGTTTAACGAAATATTTGACCTGCTTTTCTTCTATATCAGAAATAGTTTTTAGTTTTAGATGGCGGCGATATTTGCCTTTACCCTCAAGTAAAGCATTTTTATCTGCAAGCTGAAAGCCGTTTGTAAATTCAAAAGAAACGTGTTTTTTATTAACAAAGATACCGCCAAAATCTTCATCTTCTTTTGTGAACATAATGCCCCCATATATAATGCGCTCAGTAATATCATTGTTAAGCGAAAAGGTAATTTTGCGACATTGTTGTAAAATTTGATATTTCTCATTTTCGCTATCCCTTGTGTCATCAAGAAATTTTTGCACTTGTTCGTTTTTTGATAGGCTCATATTATTATCCAATGGGCGTGCAAATTTCTATTAAAAATCCATTTTCATCTGACACATAGGCAATGGTTTGACCCCAATCCATTTTACTTGGCTTTGAAATTAATTTTGCACCAGCTTTAATTGCCCTATTAACCCCTGCCTCAACATCATCAGTTTCAAAGGCTATTTCAAAACTTGGCGCACCAGCATCTGCTTGCTTTGGAGTTTTGCCAAGCCGTTGCATAAGTTCAAACGCAGAAAATGCAAGAATAGTGTTGCCCGTATCCAATTCGCCATAATCACCGCTCTCATGTAACATTTTTTGCTTAGCACCAAACGCCTCAACATAAAAATCAAGTGATGATTTACGTCTTTAACATAAAGAATTGTATATCTAAATTTCATTTCTAACTCCTGTTTTAGAAAATTTAGCAAATTATCTAAGATATTTCGCTTTGCTCAATATGACATCTTTTAATAACACTAAGCTATTTCTAGATGTCACTCTGAGCGTAGCGAAGAGTCTTAAATAATCTAAAACTACAATATCTTTATGCCCCAATATTGAATATTTACGACATTTATTTACGAATTATTTCAGGTCTTCCGGGTACCTGACAAAGCGGCATAATTTCGAGCATATTAATATTAATATGGTCTGGCTGATTTGCAATAAACCAAACATTATTAGCAATGTCCTCAGGTAAAATTGGCTCAAGCCCTTCATAAAAACTCTCATTGACATCATCATCGCCATAAGTGCGAACTTTCATAAATTCAGACTTTGCCATACCCGGTGCTAATTCGGTTACACGGATATCTGAGCCTGCTAAATCGGTGCGTAAATTATAAGAAAATTGAGAAACAAAGGCTTTAGTTGCGCCATAGACATTACCACCCGGATAGGCATTTCGTGCGGCAACTGAGCCAATATTTATAATTGAAGCACCACGCCCTGCTTGCTTTAATAATGGTATCATTTCTTGTGTGGTTAAAATCAAACCCATAATATTGGTTTCAACCATAATGCGCCAGTCATCAATTTTTATGTCTGGGATTGATCCTAAACCAAGTGCTAAGCCACCATTATTTAGCAAGCAATCTATTGGCTTAAACTCATTGGGCAGTGAGCTAATGGCGCTTTTAATAGAAGCATGATCTGTGAGATCCATTTGTGCGATATGCACCTTGTCTTTACCTAAAGCATTTTGTAATTTTTCTAAGCGCTCTAAACGTCGGCCAGTAGCCACTACTTTCCAGCCATTCTTTACAAAAAGCCTTGCAGTTGCTTCTCCAAAACCAGCGGTTGCGCCAGTGATAAAAATAATTTTTTGTGTCATTATAATATCCATTTAATTAGAAAATAAGCTTCAAATAAAAATTCTTGCAATTAAAATAGCAATTAAAATTAAACAAACAAGCCCTGTCATAGAAGCACGAAGGCGAGCATAGAATTGCGGAACTCCAGAAGACCAAATATCCCATGCGCCTTGTAAAGCAAAGCCAATAGTTAAAACTATAAGGCCAAAATCATGTGGCATTAAAAGAATAAAAAACCCAACCGCTGAGCCAAGCATTCCAACAATGAAAATAAGGTCTGAGCCAGCGCCTCCTTGTAAGCGTATTCCCCAACGCACCCCACCAAGAAAAGATAATATAAGAACGCCAAAGCCAATTATTGCAGATTCAAAAATTGCTTTATCAATAGGTAACAAGTTGGGATTAATCGTTACAATAAATGCAAGCACAAACGGCAAAAGCCCAAAAATTCCTGCTAATGTAACAATGCGAGACCAAAAGGGGGGAATATGTGTCATAATATCTTCCAAATTAACGGCGGAACGCTACTCCACCAAGCCAGCCAGTGAATAATGCCAAAAGAACTGTAAAAACACCATAGAGAAAAGGAGATTTTTTTGCAGAAGTTCCTAAAAGTCTTTCAAACCCAGTTTTTCGTACAGAAAACCCTTCCTAGCGCTTATGTATTATTTCTCCCCCTTTGAACAAATATGTTGTTGCAAGAAAACTCCCAACAGGTACATCAGAGGGCAATTCTAAATTTATTGAATAAAGGCTATTTGAATGAAATTTTATTCCATTTTCATTAATGCCAAAAAGCCCTTTTTCTTTCATTAGGCGAACAAGTTCATTGCTAAATATTTTTTGCTCCCCCTCGCCCTTAGTACTAGCTACAAGAGGTTGCATTATTGGCAATAATCCAGCTTCCGCTAATATCTCATTTGATGCAAAATTTCCTAGTTTTTCGCTGCTCAACAACCAATAATAAGATGGTAATTTCTCAAAAATTAATTGCTCACTATTAAGCCAAATACCAAATTTATAAGTCTTTTTTCTCACCACCCTATTAATAGCTGGCCCTTGAATAATAATTGCAATAGAAAATGGTCCTTCAGGATATTGTTTTTTAGCACCTATATCTGGCTCAATATTTCCAAAAATCGTTAATGTTTCGCCAGTAAATCCTTGATCAATTAAAATTTCTTTATCTGATAGGGCACTAATAATTCTTTGTGACAAAGCCATGTTCGAGGAAAAGCCAAGCAGTAAAAAAGCAAAAATTATGGATTTAATTACTCTCATTTATTAGCTCCGAAAGGCTTATAATTGAGGTTGAAAAAATATCCTCAGGAGTAAAGAAAAGTAAAAAAGCAAACCTAAGAGCCACCGCTAAAACTATAAGTGCTAACATTGCTCGTAATTGATCGCCACGCATTATCTTGCCAACTGACGCGCCAAATTGTGCGCCTACAACCCCGCCAACCATTAGACAAAAAGCCAATAATACGTCGACAGAATAATTGTTCATAGCATGTAAAATCACAGAGGCTGCCATAATAGCTATTACTTGCACCAAAGAAGTGCCAATCACTACCGATCCGGGAACTCGTAAAATGTAAATTAAAGCCGGAACTAAAATAAATCCGCCGCCAATACCCAATAGTGCGCCTAAAAACCCTATTGAAGAGCCAATGATTAAAACTGGTATTACTGAGACATAAAGGTTTGAGCGTTTAAAGCGAATTCTTAAAGGCAAGCCATGCACCCAATTATGCTGACCCGGCAGTTTCATTGGGAGG
>JAJRPR010000091.1 GCA_024280655.1 Alphaproteobacteria bacterium
TTAGCGCAATCTGGTGTTGAAATTGGCGTGGTTATTGGCGGCGGTAATATTTTTCGTGGAATGTCGGTTGCAGCCAAAGGTGGCGATCGTGTAACTGGCGATCATATGGGCATGTTAAGCACCGTAATAAACGCTATTGCGCTTGGTGATGCTATTCGGCGCAAGGGCGGGAATTCACACGTTTTTTCATCTGTTACAATGCCATCAATCGCAGATACTTTTACTCAAAGAGCAGCTATTAGCGCAATTAAATCTGGCTCGATTGTTATTTGTGCTGGTGGTACAGGAAATCCGTTTTTTACAACAGATACCGCAGCCGCCCTTAAAGCAATAGAGTTACGCTGTGATGTTTTGCTAAAGGGCACTAATGTTGATGGCGTTTATTCTGACGATCCAAAAACTAACCCCAATGCCACACGATATTCTACGATTAGCTATGATGAAGTAATTAAACGTAATTTACGAGTTATGGACACCGCAGCCTTTGCGCTTGCACGAGATAATAAATTACCAATAATAGTATATTCATTAGCAGATGAGGCAGGCCTAAAAGGTGTGCTGGATGGAAGTGCAAAAAGCACTTATGTTGGCTAAAGACATAATTATATGTACTGATTCTAGTGCAATAAGGAGGAGCGATAATGGCCGGTGATTTTTCAATTAATTCACTCAAATCAAGAATGGACAAATCTGTTGCATCATTAAAAGATGAGCTAGCAGGTTTACGAACTGGTCGTGCTAGCGCTAGCATGTTAGAGCCTGTAACAGTTGAAGCCTATGGCTCGCAAATGCCGCTAAATCAAGTGGCAACTGTTTCAGTTCCAGAATCAAGAATGTTAAGTGTTCAGGTTTGGGATCAATCTATGGCAGGCGCTGTTGATAAAGCAATTCGTGAGAGCGGCTTGGGGCTAAACCCAATAGCTGAAGGCGCTGTTATTCGTGTTCCAATCCCCGAACTAAATGAAGAAAGACGCAAGGAACTATCAAAAGTTGCTCATACTTATGCAGAGCAAGGTAGGGTTGCAGTGCGTCATATTCGTCGAGATGGAATGGACGAACTAAAGGCTTTAGAAAAAAATGGTGGTATGGGGCAAGATGAAAGCCGCTCAAACTCCGATAAAGTGCAAAAAACTACCGATGAAGCTATAGCTCAAATTGATAGTATCTTGGCTAGTAAAGAACAAGAAATTATGCAGGTTTAACATCAGTGTTGATGGTTTTGCTGGAGAGAAATATTGTCCAACAAAAATAGTGGTTCTGAACTAAAAACCCCAACTCACTTAGCTGTTACAATGGATGGGAATGGTCGTTGGGCTAAGCTTCGTGGTATGGCACGCACCGCTGGGCACAAAGCAGGGACACAAGCTCTTAGAAAACTGGTTGAATATTGTATTTCCTATGAAATAAAATATCTCACAATATTCAGTTTTAGTTCTGAAAATTGGTCAAGGCCAAAAGATGAAGTGAATTTTATTTTACGCCTGATGCGCCATTATGTAATTTCTGATCTAGAAAAGCTCAATAAAAACAATGTTAAAATCAAGGTTATAGGTGAGCGTGATACTTTAGATAAGACCATATTAGAATTGATAGAAAATGCTGAAACAGTTACAAAGAATAACACAGGGTTAGAACTAATAATTGCTTTCAATTATGGGGGCAGGGGAGAGATTGCCTCGGCTTTTAAGAAAATCGCACAAAATATTCAAAATGGTGATGTTTCGATTAATGATATTGATGAGGATATGATATCTAATTCTCTTTATTTGCCAAATATCCCTGACCCTGATTTAATATTACGTACTAGCGGGGAAATAAGATTTTCAAATTTCCTTCTTTGGCAATCAGCATATTCAGAATTAATGTTTATTGATGATTTATGGCCTGACTTTAATGAAAAAACCTTTATAAAGGTATTGCAATAATTTTCTTTACGCCAAAGACGTTTTGGTGGGGTTTAGGGTTTAGATTTATGAAACAAGCTGAAACAGAAGCAAAAAAGAACCGCTGGGCCGATCTAGGTCCTCGCCTTCTTTCTGCTATGGTTCTTTTACCACTGACTGCTCTTTTGCTTTATTTAGGTGATATTTGGTTTGCGGCATTAGTCGGACTAGTATTTGCTGGTGTCTATCGTGAGTGGGAAATAATGCTTGGCGTTGGCAAACTTGCTGAATATGGCTACGTATTAGTTGGTTTTATTGCACTAAGCGCCATTGCTTTTCCAGTTTCAGGGATTGTTGGTGTAAGTATAATTATAAGCGTCGCAATAGTCTTTGCTGTATTAACTCATGTTTTTGCTAAGTTAAGCTTGTCATTATTATTATGGCGCATTGCAGGACTGATTTATTTTGGTGCGGTGATAATTGCAATCCTATCTATTCGAACAAATATATCTTTAGGCATTGTTGCTGGTGTGTTTTTGGCAACAAGTGTTTGGATGACAGATACTGGTGCTTTTTTTGCTGGTCGCTATATTGGGGGCGCAAAATTATCGCCAGATATTTCGCCTTCAAAAACTTGGTCTGGCGCACTCGGAGGTCTAATATTTGGAGCGCTTAGTGGCTCACTTGTTTGGTTTATTGCTGTGCCTTCCGCTTGGTGGATAGGCCTTTTATTAGCGGGGGTTTTAAGCCTTTCTGGCCAGTTAGGCGATTTACTTGAAAGTGCTATTAAGCGTCGTTTTAAGATTAAAGATAGTAGCGATCTTATTCCTGGTCATGGCGGGTTATTAGATAGATTAGATAGCCTAACTTTGGCTTCATTAGTGTTCTTTATAATAGGTTTTTTGAATTCAGGTGAGTTAGAGCATATTACTATCGGTTTTCTAATTTGGTAATTTCAGTATAATTTAAGGTTTTTTTATGGATTTCATTATCTGGTTGCTTTCTTATATTGTGTCATTTTTGGTGGTTTTAACTATCATAGTTTTCATTCATGAAATGGGTCACTATCTAGTTGCAAGATGGAATAATATTGCTATTAAAACTTTTTCGGTAGGCTTTGGTAAAGAGTTAATTGGCTTTACAGATAAAGCTGGTACTAGATGGAAGCTTTCTGTAATTCCACTTGGTGGATATGTGCAATTTTTAGGCGATATGAATGCTGCAAGCGTACCTGATAATGAAGCATTAGAAAAATTTCCAAAAGAAATTGCGCCTAGATTATTTGCTAATAAAAATGTCTGGCAACGTATAGCTGTGGTAAGTGCAGGGCCTATTGCCAATATAATTTTTACATTTCTTATTCTATATGCGCTTTTGCTTGGATATGGCCGCTATTATGCGCCAGCAACTTTTGATGAAATCATTCCGGATACAGTTGCACAATCTGCAGGTTTGCAAGCAGGTGATGAGGTATTATCTATTGATGGTTATCAAGTTCGCGGTTTTAATGATGTACAGCGCTTAATTTCGACTTCTCCAGAAAGACCTATATCAATTATAGTTGATCGCTTAGGTCAAGAGCTTAGCTTTACTATTACCCCCAAAGCTGAAGAGGTGACGGATAGATTTGGTAATAATATTAAAATAGGGCGTATTGGAGTTAGACGCTCAATCGAGCCAGAAGAATATAAACTCTATAAACCAACAATGGTGGAAGCCGTTGGCATGACTTTTGAAGAGATGTGGTTCATTATTGATAGAACTGCAGCCTTTATTGGAGATTTCTTTGTCGGGCGAGGGGATTTAGAACAATTAGGTGGGCCTGTTAAAATCGCTAAAATATCTGGTGAAGTGGCAACGCTTGGAATTATTGCTCTTATAAATTTAATGGCGTTGCTCTCACTAAATATTGGTATATTCAATCTATTGCCAATTCCGATGCTTGATGGCGGACATTTAAGCTATTATTTCTATGAAGCGATACGTGGAAAACCTCTTAGCCAGAAGATTCAGGATTTTGGTTTCAGAATTGGTGCATTTCTTATCTTTTCGTTAATGTTATTTACTATTGTTAACGATATCTTTTGAGTCGCTAGAAAAATGTGTCAAACTGTGGCAAAAACTACACACAAACCAATATTTTAGTAACTAAATAGGTGGTTAAGCCTTGCACTAAGGTAAAAAATCATTAAAACAATAGATAGAATAACATTAGTGTAGAATCGTGTGTCTATTAGTGAATATTTGTTGGCACGCTATTTTTAGAGATATATTTATAAAATCACCTCTGTTTTAGGTAACCAATATTAAAGGCAACCAATATTATGATTTTTAGATTTAAATTTATTCGCAGCTTTTTATTGGCGCTATCTTTAGTGATAAGCGCTCCTTTGGTTACAATGCAGGCACAGGCTGATCCTGACAATCAAGGTCAACTAGTTGCGTCAGTTTTATTTGAAGGTAATCAACGTTTTTCTGATGCCCAACTAATAAGCATGATAGATTTAGCCTCATTTGGTGTTTTTTCTGATGAACGTCTTAATGTTGATATCCGCTCGATTTCATTGGCTTATGATGGAGCTGGTTACACTGATGTTAGTGTTAGCGCCAATAAGCAAGTCTTAGACAATGGTCGTATTGTTGTTACTTTTATTATTAATGAGGGCGATCGTTCTGGTATTGGTGGCATTAATTTTACTGGCAATAATTCTATTGGTGCAAACCAATTAAAAGATGCGATTGCGACAAAAGAAACTAATCTATTAAGTTGGCTTACAAAAGATGATAATTATGATGAAGATAAATTAGCCTATGATAGTGAGCTTATTAGGAATTATTACGCCAACCGTGGTTATCCTGATGCGCAAGTTCTCTCAGCAGTTGCAGAATATGATACTTCACGCAGGGCATATTTCATTAATTTCACTATTAGTGAAGGTGGATATTATGAGTTTGGTAATGTCTCTATAGAGACTAGCATTCCTGGATTAGATGTTGAGGTGCTTAAGCAAGCAGTCTCCACCAATGAAGGTAGCCGTTATTCAGTTAAAAAGCTTACAGAAACTGCACAAGACATGGCTTTTAGAGCAACCGCTCAAGGTTATGCCTTTGCTGATGTGCGCCCGCGTATTGATCGTGATGTAGCCAATGGATCATTCTCCATTACCTATTTGGTTGATGAGGGCGCTAGAATCTATGTTGAACGCGTTAATATTTATGGCAATCAAAAAACTAGAGATTTTGTTATTCGCCGTGAATTAGGTTTTGCAGAAGGTGATCCATTTAATCGCTCAATAGTCACTAGAGCAAAAGATAATATTGAAAATTTGGGTTTCTTCTCAATGGTTAATGTTACATCTGAGCGAGGTAGTGCGGCAGATAAAGTGGTTATCAATATTGCTGTAGAAGAAAAATCTACAGGGGATTATGGTTTTACCGCTGGTTATTCTTCAACGGAGGGCGTGCTTGGTGAAATTTCTCTTACAGAAAATAACTTCTTAGGTCGTGGGCAGTATCTAAAAGTTGCAATAGGAGCCACTCAAGGTGGGCAAACGTATCAGTTCTCATTTACTGAGCCACGCTTTATGGGACTAAAAATTTCTGCAGGTATTGATCTTTATAAAAAGGTAACAGAAGAAACTGCATCAAGTTTTTATGGATCGGACGCAACAGGTGGTCAATTTAACTTTGGTATGCCAATTACTAACGAATTAAGCACATCTGTTTTTGTTGGCTTTGAATCTAAAAAATTCGTTGATGCGAATGCACCACTTACTGCTACTGGAA
>JAJRPR010000092.1 GCA_024280655.1 Alphaproteobacteria bacterium
AGCTTTAGCGTAGGAGGAACACCCCCGCCTATCTTATTCTTGTCGCCGTTGGTCGCCTACGCTCCCGACCCCGACACCCCGCCGTTTATTTTTTTCCACGCTAATACTGTGCGGGATGCCTGTTATATTAACCATAATTCTTTTTATATTTTGACGACAGGTAAATTTATAGTTAACAATTAGTTAATTACCTGTCCCATTTTGGTGCGAAAGAAAATTATGAGATTTATTAAAAACACTGCCCTTTTTAGCGTTTTTTTGCAACAGCTTTTGCTATTCCAACTAGCATAAATGTACTTGCTAAAGTTACTAGCGCCCAAGATACGCCAAAATTTGAGCAAATATTAAAAATTGAAAATAAAGAATATAAAATAGAATATGATAGTTCTGTTTCTATGGAACCAATAGGGCAGACCACCGTTAGAAAAATTGCTTATGGCAAAGAAAGCACTGTAAATATTATTACAACGAGCAGTGGAACATATTCTAGCAACTCCTTAATTTCACGCAATGTAAAATATCAAGGAGTTATTGTGCAAGAAATTCGCAAAGACTCTACAAAAAAGAATATTGTTTGGATTTTGGATAAATCTTGGGTAGCAACACCAGTTGCATCTGCCAATTCTTTTATATCGATTATTAGGACAGCAAATTAACAAACATCAACTAAGACCAGATCCAGCCCTTCTTAAAGCGATAAAACTTATGAATGCCAATTTGTGTTAGCTTGTCCATTTTTGAAGCCCAACGTGGATTTACATAAGTAGCATGATAATGAGTTGCATTGGCTACTTCGGTTAGATAAATCTCTCCATTCGTTACTTTTTTGGCAATTTCTACTGACTGTGTCCAAGCGGCTTTTTCATTTACACGATCTCTAATTCCATCACAGGCAAAAGAAAACTGACAAGCGTTGCGTTTGTTTTGATTTTGATAAACAACGCCACAAATTGTGCTAGGATAAAGCTTGTTTTTAACTCGATTAACAACAACTTGAGCTACACCTACCTGCCCACGATAAGGCTCACCTCGTGCTTCAAAATAAATAGCAGTTGCTAAACATTGAATTTGCTTTTTTGATACTGAAATTGCTGTTGGGCTAGGTAAGCTAGTAATTGGTGCATTAGCACGAACATAGGCTAGCTGTTTAGAAATTGTAAGTGGAGCTGGCATGTTTTGTGAAGTGCCATCAACTTTATCAATAGCCTCTAGCGCCGCTGACATTAAGGCAACATCTGAAGAGCCGACAGAAATTTGTTTTATTACATCAGTAGTTGATGAATTAATATTTGCTACTCTTATTGTAGCAGCATCTAATGCTTTTGATTCTTCTCGAAGTGTTGCAATTTGCGTGCGAGCAGCTTCAAACCTTTTAGCAAAATCTAATATTTCGTTCTGCGGCCTTTGCCTATCCATTTTTATCGAACGATTTGGCCCAGAAAAAACTTTTGAAGAAAATATATTAGAGATAGAGCCAGTAATAATTGGATCACTAGCATTAAATGAAAGAGAGGCGTTCATTTTTGGATAGAGTAATTGTGAAAAATTTTGCTCATCAGGATTTTTTACAGCATTTGTTGCGCTTAGATAGAAAAATCCAACAAAAAACAAAGCTACAAAATTACGAAAAGCAAAAAGCCTATTTTTAGCTATTCCAGATCTATATACCCAATTAAAATAGGCCATACTCATTTACTCACTACTAAATACTCAATACCCAATATCATTTACGCAATATATTCGGGTGCAAAAATGGTTAACTTAACCCTTTGCACGAGCATTATAAAAAATTAACGTTGATATCTGGTAAACAAAATAAATAAGTCTTATTCACGATGAAATATTGTCTATAATTTGGAAATTTTGTGGCAATTATTTTTGTGCTTGCGCTAGGGCAAGACGTGCAACTGGCACACGATATGGAGCACAACTAATATAATCAACACCAAGGCTTGCAAAAAATTTAATTGATGCAGGATCTCCTGCATGTTCTCCACATATCCCTATTTTCAATTCAGGATTAGCTTTTTTGCCACGCTCAATGGCAATTTTTATTAATTCGCCAACGCCAGACCTATCAATAGTTGCAAAAGGGTCATTATCATAAATGCCTTCACGCCTATATGATGCCAAAAATGATGGTGCATCATCACGAGATATTCCAAAACAAGTTTGGGTTAAGTCATTTGTGCCAAACGAGAAAAAATCTACCATAGGAGCGATTTCACCTGCTCGTAATGCAGCACGTGGCAACTCAATCATTGTACCAAAAGAATATTTCACACCAAACTCTTCTGCTTTCTCTTTATCAGATATCGCCTTTATTTTAGACCTTAGCCAACTCACCTCTCTTGCAGAAGCAACAAAAGGAACCATAATTTCGAGATTAACAGGGATAGATGTTTCATGCGCTGAAGTTTTTGCACCAGCAAAAAGAGCATGAATTTGCATTTGCAATATTTCAGGGTGGGATATTGCTAATCTACAACCTCTATTTCCAAGCATTGGGTTAACTTCACCAAGCCTTTCAAGTCGTGATTGCAATTCATCAACGCTAAGAGAAAGCGAGATAGCTGTGTCAGCAATATCTTGTTTGGTCTTTGGCAAAAATTCATGCAAGGGAGGATCAAACAGGCGAACAGTTACTGGTTTTCCAGCCATTGTTGAAAATAAATCAGCAAAATCACCACTTTGAAAATCAACTAGACCCTTAAGCGCAATTTTGCGGTCATTATCATCTTCACTAAGAATAAGACGGCGAAGAGCTGTCATTCGCTCAGGGGTAAAAAACATGTGCTCTGAGCGAGCAAGGCCAATCCCCTCAGCACCAATACTAAGCGCTGTTTTGGCAGATTCTACTGTTTCAACGTTGGCTCGGACAGAAATCGTGCGACTAGCATCAGACCAATTTAGTAATTTAGTAATTGCTCCACCCATATCAGGTTGCAATAGAGGCAACTGCCCCACAAAAATACGGCCATCTGCCCCATCAATAGTAATCCAATCGCCTGCTCTAAAAACCCTATCCTCAATTTTACAAGTTAGCTGTTTCATATCAACTTCAAGAAAACCAGCACCAGCAACACACGGCTTGGCCGCAACACGAGCGATAATTGCCGCATGAGAATTATTACCTCCACGTGAAGTAAGAATTCCTGTTGCTGCCATCATGCCATCAATATCGCTAGGCCCTGTTTCTGTAGCAACAAGGATAGTGTTTATTCCTCTGGCATGAAATCTAATTGCATCATCAGATCTAAAAACTATTCTACCACTGGCAGCGCCCGGAGAAACTCCAGCACCAACACCAATTGGTTTAAGGTTTATATCTCTTGCTAAGCGGGGGTGTAAGAGTGATGGAATATGTTCCACATCTATTCGCATAACAGCTTCTCGTGGCGACCAATATCCAGCCTCAACCCTATCAACCGCTGCTTCTAATTTTGCTGCAATACTTGCCTCTATTGTTCTTGCTGATAGAAATTTTAATCCCTCTTTTTCTAAACTCACTAAGCACAACATGTGATGGCCTGCTATTTTATCAACTATTTTTGCAATTTCATTAGCGCTTTTTGGTAAATCTTGTTGCGCTTCACCCAAAATTGAAAGAGGGCCTATTTTCCCCGTTTGTAAATTGCGAGAATAAAATTCAACTAATTGCGGTTTAGCCATTGCTTGAATTATTACTATTTGCCTATCTAACTCACCGACCTCCAAATCATCAGACCAAAGCGTGCTAGTAACTCCATAAGAGTTAAATGCAAAATCTATTGCTTTTACTAAAGCGCTATTTATATCAACGGCTTCACTTACACTTGCTGGCGGCTTAATATTGGTTTTGGCGTGCATAAGACCAACATTATGATTTAGAGCAGAAGTGCGAACAGCAAGCATTGGCGGGGTCTTGCCTTTTTCAACGAGCTTAAGCAGAGTTTTAACCCAAATATTTCTAAGAGAATAATTTATGCCCTTTTGCTCAGCCTTTAGTGCTAACCAAGCTTGGCGAGTAATGCAAATTGTTGGAATAGTATCTATCCCAGCTTTAGCAATTTCAGCAATCCAGCGAGCTTTACCTGTTAAAAGATTTTGCTGCTCTGCACTAATTTTACAAAAACCAGTTGCAGATGAAATAGCAAAAATTTGTTCTTCAATATGCACCATAATTTTTTAAAACTTAATCCTTAAGCTCCCTTTATTGGGTATTCTCAATGTTACATATATTAGTGCATCATTTTTATCATTCATTGAAGAGTTTTTTTATAAATTATTTTCTTACTTGACTAAATGAGATTGTAACAGCATCAAGTTATCTATGAGCAAATTACCAAACCTTGAAATAATACTTTGTGCCCCACGTGGCTTTTGCGCTGGCGTTGATAGGGCTGTGCAAATTGTTGAGTTGGCATTACAAAAATATGGCGCTCCTATCTATGTAAGGCACGAGATTGTGCACAATAAATATGTCGTTGATGGATTAAAAAACAAGGGCGCAATTTTTGTTGAAGAATTAGACGAGGTAGAGGACACAAAAGCGCCCGTTATTTTTTCAGCTCATGGCGTTGCAAAAAGTGTTTTTTCAGAAGCTAAAAAATTCAATATGTTTTACCTTGATGCCACCTGCCCACTGGTTTCAAAAGTGCATCTTGAGGCACAAAAATTACATCTTCAAGGCTATGAAATTATTCTGATTGGCCATAAGGGACACCCAGAAGTTGAGGGCACTATGGGACAGTTGCCTAGCGGAGCAATATCCTTAGTTACAGATTCTTTTGACGCTGAAAATATCGTTATTAAAAATCCTGACAAGGTAGCTTACGTAACACAAACTACTTTATCGCTTAGAGACACTACAACCATTGTAAGAACGCTAAAAAGCCGTTTTAAAAACCTTAAAGAGCAAAAAAAGAAAGATATTTGTTATGCCACAACCAATAGGCAAGAGGCTGTAAAACAAGTAGCTCCAGATGTTGATGCGATGCTTGTTGTTGGTGCTCCAAATTCTTCAAATTCTATGCGCCTAGTTGAAGTTGCACAAAGAGCTGGTTGCAAAAAATCTATTCTCATTCAACGAGCATCAGATATTGATTGGCAAGATTTTACAAATATTAGTAGTATAGGAATTAGCGCTGGGGCTTCAGCTCCTGAGGTTTTGGTTGATGAAATTATTACATCATTTAAGTTGCGCTATAATATCTCAGTATCAACTCAAAAATTTGCTGATGAAAATATATCATTTAATCTGCCAAAAGAATTACGAGAACAAGCTAAATGAATAAATTAGTTATTATTCATACAGATGGCGCATGTTCAGGTAATCCGGGACCTGGGGGATGGGGCGCAGTTTTACAATATAATAATCACCTAAAAAAGCTAAAAGGCGGCACAAAAGAAACCACCAATAATCGCATGGAATTAACCGCAGCAATTAAGGCGCTTAACACACTAAAACATTCGTGCAATGTCGAGTTACATACCGATAGTAAATATGTAAAAGATGGCCTTACTAAATGGATAGAAAATTGGAAAAAAAACGGTTGGAAAACCGCAAATAAAAAACCTGTAAAAAATTCTGAGCTTTGGCAAGAACTTGATATTGCCGTTAAAAACCATACAATTAGTTGGCATTGGGTAAAGGGACATGCTGGCAATGAGATGAACGAACTTGCCGATCAATTAGCCAATGAAGGCATGGAGCAATTTAAGGGCTAACTATCACATATCTTGATAGAGCGGTCCTTCACCGCCCTGCGGGGTAACCCAATTTATATTTTTATTTGGATCTTTAATATCGCAAGTTTTACAATGCAAACAATTTTGCGCATTGATAATATAGGTGTTTTTACCCTCAATCTCACTCCATTCATAAACCCCTGCGGGGCAATATCGTGTTGAAGGGCCATCAAATATTTCAAATTCCGAACTTTGTTGAAGGGCAACATTATTCAAATGTAAATGGGCGGGCTGATCTTCTTCATGGTTGGTATTAGATAGGTAAACAGAAGATGCACGATCAAAACTCAGCACATTGTCGGGTTTTTCATAATTAATTTTTTGGTGTTTTGCGGCTGGCTCTAGTGAGTTTGCATCTTGTGTTTTATGTTTTAGCGTACCAAAGATTGATAGATTAAATAAGCTATTTGTCCACATATCAAAGCCACCAAGCGCTACGCCCCAAATAGTGCCAAAACGACTCCATAGCGGCTTTACATTGCGCACAGGCTTTAAGTCTTTGCCAACATCGCTGGTGCGCCAACTATCATTATATGCCACCAATTCATCACTCGAACGCCCATCACCTATTGCTTGTGCGACCTTTTCTGCCGCTAGCATTCCAGATAATATTGCATTATGAGAGCCTTTAATGCGGGGCAGATTTACAAGCCCAGCGGCACAACCAATTAGTGCACCCCCTGCAAATGAAAGTTTTGGAACGGATTGCCAACCGCCCTCAGAAATTACCCTAGCGCCAAATGAAGTTCTTTTTGCGCCCTTAAAGGTCTTGCGAATAGCAGGGTGAGTTTTGAAACGCTGAAATTCATCAAATGGCGAGAGATAAGGATCTTTATAATCAAGATGAATTACATGCCCAACTGCTACAATATTGTCTTCAAAATGATAAAGAAATGCCCCGCCACCAACATTATTATCCAATGGCCAACCAAAGGCGTGTTGCACAAGTCCAGCTTTATGATTTTCAGGTTCTATCTGCCATAGTTCTTTTATACCAATGCCAAATTTTGGCGGCTGGCAATTTTCGTCCAGTTTGAATTTTGCAATAAGCTGCTTGCTTAGTGAGCCTCGTGCGCCCTCAGAAAACAGCACATATTTCCCCAAAAGCTCCATTCCTTGCGCAAAATTTTCACCCTTCTCTCCATTTTTTTAACCCCCATATCACCAGTGGCAACTCCCCTTACCGCTCCATTTTCATTATAAAGCACTTCAGAGGCAGCAAAACCGGGATAAATTTCTACACCCAAATCTTCAGCCCTTTGCGCCAACCATTGGCACATTTTGCCAAGTGAGGCGATGTAATTGCCGTGATTATTCATTAGGGGCGGCATTAAAAAATTTGGCAAGCGAAATGCTTTATTTTTACTCAAAAACAAAAACTCGTCCTTGCTAACTTTTAACTTCAAAGGAGCATTTTTATCATCTCGCCAATTTGGCAATAATTTATCAATACCAATAGGATCAATCAGCGCACCAGAAAGAATATGCGCACCGACCTCTGCGCCCTTTTCTAGTACAACAATTTCAAGATTTTGATTGAGCTGTTTTAACCTAATAGCCGCACTAAGACCAGCAGGCCCAGCGCCAACAATAACCACATCAAAATCCATGCTTTCTCGTGGCTCGCGTTCTTTATTCTTGTCGCCCCCGTATCCAGTACGGGGCAGGCTGTTGGTCGCTTCGCTCTTTTTGCTAGCGCTCGCGCCGCGCAGGCTGGCGACCCCGCTTTGTCCCCCATAGCTTCTTAGCGTAGGGGGAACACCCTCGCCTGTTTGCATCTGACTCATAAAGGTTCTCGTTTTATTGTTTGGTTTTAATATTAGTAACTACAAGGATTTTTCAAGTTCTGGCAAGGCTTCAAATAAATCGGCAACTAAGCCATAATCTGCTATTTGAAAAATCGGTGCGTCTGCGTCTTTATTTATTGCAACAATGGTTTTAGAACTGCTCATACCTGCGACATGCTGGATAGCCCCTGAAATCCCGCAAGCAATATATAGATCTGGTGCAACTATTTTACCAGTTTGCCCGACCTGCAAATCATTATTGGCGTATCCTGCATCAACTGCGGCACGAGATGCGCCAATCGCTGCCCCCAACCTATCAGCAAGTGGGTTAAGCAATTCATTAAATTTTTCAGCTGAGCCAAAAGCTCGCCCACCTGATATGACAATTTTAGCCGCTGTTAAATCAGGGCGGGCACTGTCTGAATATTGAGCATTAACAAAGCTAGAAAGACCAATTTCACTAGGCTCAGCAATTTCTTCAA
>JAJRPR010000093.1 GCA_024280655.1 Alphaproteobacteria bacterium
AGTTTGCAAAAGTAAATATAGTCAAAATCAAACCCCACTTTGCGGAATACCAGTGCGTACAACTTTTCGTGGTGCTGATATTTCTTTATATTTTGACAGCGCTTTATTTACCGCTGGGAAAGGCTCACGAGCAACAAATTCGCCGTGCCCTTCTTGAGTTTTAATCTCATTTTCAACAACGGCCACATGACCACGAGTAAGCGTAAAACGAGGCAGGCCTTTAACTTTTTTACCCTCAAACACATTATAATCAATGGCGCTTTGTTGAGTTTTTGCTGCAATAGTTTTTTCTCGCTTTGGATCCCAAACAACAATATCCGCATCGGCCCCAACCAATATTGCACCTTTTTTGGGATAGGTATTAAGGATTTTGGCAATATTGGTTGAGGTAACTGCTACAAATTCGTTCATGGTTAGGCGACCCGTGTTTACGCCATAAGTCCAGAGCATTGGCATTCTATCTTCTAGCCCTCCGGTGCCGTTTGGAATGAGGGTGAAATCGCCGATACCCGAGCGTTTTTGTTTGGTGGTAAAGGCGCAATGATCGGTTGCGACGACTTGTAATGAGCCAGCTTGCAAACCAGCCCATAGACTATCTTGGTGCATTTTATTTCTAAATGGTGGGCTCATTACTCGGCGGGCCGCATGATCCCAATCTTTATTTTGATATTCACTATCATCGAGTGTGAGGTGCTGAATAAGTGGTTCACCAAAAACCCGCATTCCCTTTTGGCGGGCTCGGCGCACTGCCTCGTGGCTTTGCTCGCAAGATAAATGCACAATATAGAGCGGCACACCAGCCATATCGGCAATCATAATAGCCCGATTAGCGGCTTCGCCCTCAACTTCTGGTGGGCGGGAATAAGCGTGCGCTTCGGGGCCTACATTGCCTTCTGCCAATAATTTTGCCTGCATTTGCGCCACTACATCACCATTTTCGGCATGAACCATCGGCAAAGCACCAAGCGATGCACAACGCTGAAATGATGAATACATCTCATCATCATCAACCATTAATGCGCCCTTATATGCCATGAAATGTTTAAACGTATTAATGCCCCGTTTGGTGACTTCCTCCATCTCATCAAAACCTGCTCGCCCCACCAAGTAATAGCCATATGAAATGAATAATCACAATTTGCACGGGTGGATTTATTATCCCACATCGAGAGCGCTTCGAGCAATGATTGCTCGGGATTAGGCAGCGCAAAATCCACCACCATAGTAGTGCCACCAGCCAATGCCGCACGAGTGCCGCTTTCAAAATCATCTGAGGAATAAGTGCCCATAAATGGCATTTCAAGGTGGGTATGCGGATCAATCCCACCGGGCATGACATAACAGCCGCTGGCATCTAATATTTCATCGCCAGAAAGATTATCACCGATTTCGGTGATTTCCCCACCCTCGATTTTCACATCAGATTTATAGGTGCGGTCTGCGGTGACAATCGTTCCGCCTTTAATTATTTTACTGCTCATTTTTCTCTCCTCCCTTAACTATTATTCACAAGATTGATAGTCTTTTCCTAAATCACGCTTTTTTAATATCATTGATATTTTATGTTTCTTTGCATAAGCACAAGCCGCCTTAAAATCTATTTTCCTATCATCATATTCGGCATCAAAAATCGGCTTGCCCGCCTCAATATAAGGCAAAACATCTTCACACCAATTATCTTGATAACAGCTCTCAGTAATGACAAAATCTAAAATCCCAACCAGTTGGTTTGTAAGTTCGGGCACATTTTTTTGCCCTATTTCTAGCCCTTGATCGTGAGCATCTTTTGCTAATTGTTTTATGTAAATAATGGTCTGCTCGGCGCTAATATTACACCCAGAATCATTGATATAAACGTCCATATTATCGGGCTCAATTGCCTTAAAACCCTTTAGGGCGCAATCAAGAAAGCGCTTTCGCATGACAAAACGCAAATTGGGGTTAGTAATATCAAGAAAAAACTCATCAGGCCAACCTTCGTATTTTTTACCAACCACTGGTGAATTAAAAATAGTTTGATCATAGAAAATATTTTTATCAGAGCGCCAGTTTTCCAGCGTGCCAACGCTCACATAACAAATTGTATAAATTCCAGCCTCATTGAGCATCATAATCTGTTCACGTGTTACACTATCTGGATCTGTGCCAAATGCTCTTATGCCCTTTGGTGGCTCTATTTGCTCAACAGAAAGCTGCCAATCCCAATTAGCACCAGGCAGGGGTGCGGATATAGCAGGCGCTGAAATCAACGCCAAAATAAATGCACTTGCCAAACACCCAGATTTTTTCATTATTCAACAATCTCCGCCATTTCAACCACCGCATGCATTAAAACCTCCGCCCCAGCAGTAGCCCATTCTTTTGAAATTTCTTCTGCTTCATTATGGCTTAGCCCATCAACACATGGGCACATGATCATAGCGGTTGGGGCGGTGCGGCTTATCCAGCAGGCATCATGCCCTGCGCCTGCAATTAAATTTTGGTGTGAATATCCTAAACGTTCAGCGGCATTTCTGACAGCGCTAACGCATTTTTCATCGAAGGTTACTGGATCAAAACCACCGACTTTTTCAAATGAAATTTCTAAGCCCATTTCGTCACAGATTTTTCTTGCGCCCACTTTCATTTCATTTTCCATTTGCGTAATTGTTGCTAAATCTGGTGAGCGAAAATCTATGGTGAACACAACTTTTCCGGGAATGACATTGCGTGAATTTGGATAGACATCAATATGCCCTGCCGCCCCCACTGCATCGGGCTTATGCGCCCACGCAATATCATCAACTAATTGCAATATTTTTGCCATTCCCAAACCGGCATTTTTACGCATTGGCATTGGGGTAGAGCCAGTATGGCTGTCTTTGCCAATTATTGTCACTTCTGTCCAACTAAGACCCTGTCCGTGCGTCACCACGCCAATTTCTTTATTCTCAGCTTCTAAAATAGGGCCCTGCTCAATATGAAGTTCAAAAAATGCGTGCATTTTTCTATGCCCGACTTCTTCGTCCCCAAGCCAGCCGATGCGCTTTAACTCATCACCAAATTTTTTGCCCTCTGAATCTTCCTTATCATACGCCCAATCTAACGTGTGCATATTTGCAAAAACCCCTGATGCCATCATAGCAGGGGCAAAGCGTGTGCCTTCTTCATTTGTCCAGTTAGTTACAATAATCGGATGTTTGGTTTTTATATCGAGATCGTTTAATGTGCGCACTAATTCTAAACCTGCCAGCACTCCTAAAACACCATCATATTTACCACCCGTTGGTTGCGTATCAAGATGCGAGCCAACATAAACGGGTAGGGCATTTGGATCGCTGCCTTCACGACGCATAAACATTGTGCCCATCTTATCAACGCCCATGCTTAGGCCAGCGCCCTCACACCAGCGCTGAAATAATTTACGCCCCTCGCCATCTTCATCGGTAAGCGTCTGGCGATTATTGCCGCCAGCAATTCCCGGTCCGATTTTGGCCATCTCCATAAGCGATTCCCAAAGGCGCTCGGAATTTATTTTTAGGTTTTCTCCTGCTGCTGACATTTTTTCCTCCTTCAATTTTCGTCTTTTTGAGTCTGTTTTGTCATTCTGAGGCAAAGCCGAAGAATCTTTGTTATATAAGATCCTTCACTATCGTTCAGGATGACAATTTTTAGCTCTTTTATATTTCTAGCCCCCACCGCTTTTTATGTTTTAACCCCCACCCCTAGAGGGGGAGGGGGACTTGGCGTTGTCGTTTCCCTCTTAACTTGGGAACGTAAATTTCGCTCCCTCTTTAACTCCGCTTGGCCAGCGCTGGGTGATGGTTTTTAGCCTTGTATAAAAATGCACAGCTTCGGGGCCATAAATTCCGTGATCTCCAAATGATGAGCGTTTCCAGCCGCCAAAAGAATGATAGGCTACTGGCACTGGAATGGGTACGTTAATCCCAACCATGCCGACCTCTATCTTATCAGCAAAACTTCTTGCCGCATCACCATCACGAGTGAAAATTGCCGTGCCGTTGGCATATTCATGGCCGTGAATTAAATCCACCGCCTCATCAAAACTGTTTTTACGCACAACGGATAAAACAGGGCCAAAAATTTCGTCTTTATAAATGCTCATATCGGAAGTGACATTATCAAATAATGTACCGCCAACAAAATAGCCGCCCTCATAGCCTTGAAGTGAAAAATCACGTCCATCTACTAACAAATCAGCTCCAGCTTTTTCGCCCTGATTGATATAATCAATTACTTTTTCCTGATGTGCCTTAGTGATTAGAGGACCCATTTCAGCAGCTTCATCACTGGCAGTGCCAATTTTTAATGCTGCAACTTTTGGTTTTAACAAAGCGACTAATTTATCTGCGGTTTCTTTGCCAACTGGCACGGCAACCGAAATCGCCATACAACGCTCACCAGCCGAGCCAAATGCCGCACCCATTAATGCGGTTGCTGCGCCCTCAATATCGGCATCGGGCAGAATTATCATGTGGTTTTTTGCACCACCTAATGCCTGCACACGCTTGCCTGCTTTTGTGCCTCGCTGATAAACATATTCAGCAATAGGCGTTGAGCCAACAAATGAAATTGCTTTGATGTCAGGACTATCAAGTAAATAATCAACCGCTGATTTATCACCATGCACAATGTTAAAAATTCCGTTCGGAAGGCCTGCTTGTTGGAATAATTCCCAACAAAACATCGCCGCCGATGGGTTGCGCTCAGATGGCTTAAGCACAAAAGCATTACCCGCAGCTATTGCCATTGGGTACATCCACATTGGCACCATTGCTGGGAAGTTAAATGGCGTAATTCCTGCTACAACGCCCAAGGGTTGACGGGTAGAAATTGTATCAATAGCGGGGCCTACATTGCGTGAATATTCACCCTTTAACATTTGTGCAATGCCACAAGCATATTCACCCACCTCAATGCCACGAGCGCATTCACCAAGCGCATCTTCATGAGTTTTACCATGTTCACGTGAGATCTCACGGGCGAGATCATCAATATTTTCATTGAGTAATTGTAAGAATTTGAACATGATGCGAGAGCGTTTGGCGGGCGGCATATCGCCCCATGCTGGCTGCGCTTTTTTGGCATTTTGAATTGCTTTTTCAATTTCATTATCGCTTGAAAGCGGCAATGAGCCGATTTGCTCACCCGTTGCAGGGTTAAAAATCTTTGCCATTTTGCTTGATGATGAAGTGATAGGCTTTCCATCAATCGCATTATTTATTATATACATTATTCACCCTCATTTAATATGTCTCGCAAGCGCTCAACAATTTCATCAATATGTGTTTTTTCAATTATCAGCGGTGGCGAGAGGGCAATTATATCGCCAGTAGTGCGAATTAACAGACCGCTATCAAAGGCTTTAACAAAGGCTGCAAAAGCACGTTTTGTTGGCTCGCCTGCTATTGGCTCTAATTCAATTGCCCCGATTAAGCCGATATTACGAATATCAATAACGTGCGGCGCATCATGCAAGGAATGTAATGCTTGTTGCCAATAATCAGCCAATTCAGCACCACGAGTTAACAGCCCTTCATCTTGATAAGTTTCAAGCGTTGCTAAAGCGCAAGCAGCGGCTATTGGATTGCCTGAATATGTATAGCCGTGCATAAATTCTATCATATGTTCGGGCCCATTCATAAAAGCGTCATGAATTTCAGATTTAACAAACACCGCCCCCATTGGAATAACGCCATTAGTTAGGCCTTTTGCCGTCACCATAATATCAGGAATTACCCCAAAATAATCGGCGGCAAATGGTGTTCCTAAACGTCCAAAGCCAGTAATTACCTCATCAAAAATCAGTAATATGCCATATTTATCGCAAATTTTGCGCAATCGTTGTAAATAATCTTTAGGAGGAATAAGCACACCAGTTGAGCCTGCAACTGGCTCAACTATTACGGCGGCGATGGTTGAAGCATCATGTAGAGCGACAATGCGCTCTAATTCATCAGCTAGGTTTGCGCCATGTTCTGGCTCGCCTTTTGAAAATGCATTTTTTTGCGGTAAATGCGTATGCGGCAAATGATCGACACCTGTTAAAAGCGTACCAAACATTTTGCGGTTTGGCACAATGCCGCCAACTGAAATACCGCCAAAATTCACCCCATGATAGCCACGCTCACGCCCAATAAGACGAAACCGAGAGCCATCTCCTTTTACCCGATGATAAGCAAGGGCAATTTTTAGCGCTGTTTCAACCGATTCAGAGCCTGAATTGGTGAAAAACACATTATCCATGCCCTTTGGCGCAATATCGACCAGCTTATTAGCTAATTCAAACGCTTTAGGGTGACCAATTTGAAAGGCAGGGGCATAATCAAGTTCTGCGGCTTGTTTCTGAATTGCTTTGGTGATTTTTGGGCGGCAATGACCAGCATTTACGCACCATAACCCAGCCGTTGCATCAAGCACCGAGCGCCCATCAGAGGTAGTGTAATACATATCTTTTGCACCAACAAACATGCGAGGCTGTTTTTTGAACTGACGATTAACACTAAACGGCATCCAAAAAGCGCTTAACTCATTTGGCAATACATTATTTGAATTTATATCATTATCTGGCAATAATTCCTCCCAAAACCATAATTTTTGACCATTTGGAAAAATATTAGCATTTAAGCACTGGCAATCAAGTTAAAAATTGCTAAAGTGGGGATATTATCAGTATGGGTGCGCCATTATGAAAAAAACAGACAATAAAACCCCGATCACTAGAATACAAAAGCAAAAACGCTTGGTGATTTTAGAGGCGGCGCTTGAAGTTTTTTCAAAAAATGGATTTCGTGGCTCAACCCTTGATCAAATAGCGCTACATGCAGGTATTTCAAAGCCCAACATTCTTTATTATTATGCTTCAAAACAAGAAATGCACAAAGAATTAATTGAGCGCTTAATGGATAAATGGCTTGCACCATTAGAGGAAATGAATGCTAAGGGCGATCCTATTGCTGAAATTTCTGCCTATATAAAACGTAAACTTGAAATGGCACGGGATTACCCTCGTCAAAGTCGCTTATTTAATAATGAAATATTACAAGGTGCGCCTCATATTATTGATCTGCTGAACGGTGAACTTAAGGATTTGGTTGATGAAAAAGCAAAAGTAATTGCTAATTGGATGAAACAGGGGCGCTTAACAAAAACTGATCCTTATCATTTGATTTTCTCCATTTGGGCAACCACCCAGCATTATGCCGATTTTGACGTGCAGATTTGTGCTGTGTTGGGCAATGATGAGGCCATAAAAAACCGTTTTATAAAAGCAGAAAAGCACCTTTATCAGCTGTTTGTTCGCTCGTTGGAGGTGGGTTAGTAAATATCTTAGATTTGAGGGTTTTAATGTCTCGACGTCTTTGCGAGCAAAGCGAAGCAATCCAGAATCTATCAACGTTTATAAAGCTAACCATTTCTGGATAGCCACGTCGGCTTTGCCTCCTCGCTATGACGACGTAATCAATGTCATATTGAGCAAAGCGAAATATCTTAGATTGTCATAAAAGACTCTTCACTAACGTTCAGAGTGACATAGAGGATATGAGGCAACCCACAATGTTGCGCCCTTCTGGATGCTTCTCCTCACCCTAACCCTCTCCCCAAATGGGGCGAGGGGATATTAGCTTGAGACACTCGGATTATTCTTATGCATTGTCCAATTAGCATAATCATTGCTAACTTTATTGCCCGTGCGCTACAAAATTTCTGTCGCTTTCCTAGCTACGCGATTATTCTTTTGTCGCGCGAGCTTTTTTTGCCTCAAATTGTTTCCATACATGCATTCTCCCATTCTGACGCGCATCGGCCAACCATAATTTTTTACGCACGCCCGCAATTTCCAGCGAACGATATCTCCCATCTGAGAACTTTGGCCAATCGATAGCCAAACCAAGTTTGACCATTTCAGCTGAAAGGTCGCGACCATCTGGCAGAAAGCATTTAGCAACGGTACGACCATAGGTATCTTGTTCAATAAACTCCACATGCACAGTTTGCCCCTTGCACAAAGAAACCAAAGCCCATTTAGCCTTTATTCCGTAGGGATGATTAATCTCAGGCGCATCAATACCGAACAGTCGTATCTGGATTTTCTTAATGACCAAAGTGTCGCCATCAACGATATAGGCAGAGCCTTGCACAGCAGGCTTGAATGGCTGCTTTGTTGCACTCTTCGCGTCAAAAGGCTGAAATTTCTTCTTTGCTTGGTATACACGAGTATATTTATTACGAGCATATCTGCTACGCGGCTTAAAGGCTCCGAATACGGCGCGAGAGAGAAGACGAAGTATAATTCCCAAATTTTCACCTAGTAAAATCTATACGAACCAAGCTCCTGCAAGGTTTCTTAAATGTATGTCTAACACAAAAACGCATTTGGGAGAAATATGTATGTCAGATTGATTATCTGACGTTGTTGATCTTTCCGTAAAGGAATAATTTATCCGCAAAATTGTTGTTTTACTCCATCGCGGAAGCTATCCTTTTTGCAACAAAGTCCCTAGCCTGTAGATACTCATGCCGCCCCTGGATTATTCTTATGCATTGTCCAATTAGCATAATCTCCACTAACTTTTTCGCCAGTTCTTTCATCAATTTTGCCAGCCTTTAACACCACCATATCAATGCAATTTTCAATAGGGCAGGTATTTACACATAGGTTGCAACCTACACATTCGTCTTCCATTACTTCAAAATGGCGCACACCATCTTTACTGTCCATTATTGCTTGGTGCGATGTGTCTTCGCAGGCTATATAACAGCGTCCACATGAAATACATAGATCCTGATTTATTCTGGCTTTTGTGATATGATTGAGATTTAAGAATTGCCAATCGGTGACATTGGGCACTGCTTTGCCAACAAATTCATCAATAGAATTATATCCCTTTTCATCCATCCAATTTGAAAGACCTGAAATCATTTCTTCGACAATTTTAAAACCATAAATCATTGCAGCGGTGCATACCTGCACATTGCCTGCGCCAAGCGCCATAAATTCGGCCGCACCACGCCAGTTTTCAATGCCGCCAATTCCAGAAATTGGTAGGCCTTTTGTTTGCGCATCACGAGCAATTTCAGCCACCATATTTAGCGCAATGGGCTTAACCGCCGCCCCGCAATATCCGCCATGCGTTCCCTTGCCATCAATGGTTGGTTCAGGTGCAAAAATATCTAAATTTACTGAGGTGATTGAATTAATCGTATTAATGAGTGAAACCGCATCAGCGCCTCCTTTATGGGCAGCTCTAGCGGGATAGCGAATATCAGTAATATTGGGGGTAAGTTTTACGATAACTGGCATATTTGTATTAGCTTTGCACCAGCGTGTAACCATTTCAATATATTCTGGCACTTGCCCAACCGCTGCGCCCATGCC
>JAJRPR010000094.1 GCA_024280655.1 Alphaproteobacteria bacterium
GCTTGAGGCAACAAGAATGATGGGCGTTAAAACATTAATGCCTTTTACAAAATCTCAAGTAGGAGTTGAAGCACCGCTTGTTAATGCACAAGAAATGCTAAAACTTAGCAAACAACAGCAAAAATCTCTTTGGCAGGCTTTGATTAAGTCTTTCAAGGTTTTTGATCTTATTTATATCCCTTATGTGCCAGATAATGCTCTATATTCTCAATTAGGAATGTCTGCGCCAGCAGATATGCTCTATCGTTCAGAATTTGAGAATTGGGAGCAATGCAATATTGAGCAAAGAACCCGTTCAAGGCGCAAACATGATAAACAACATAGCGCAAAGCTAAATGCGCTTGGTGATGTTAGTTTTGAATAAATTGGCGCTGATAACAAGAATATTGATAATATTATTTCGCTTATGTTTGAGCAACGAGCGCAACGCTTTAAGATTATGGGTATTAAAAATCCATTTGAAAATAAGAAACATCGTCAATTTTACCACGAAATTGCCAAAGAAAATGGGCTTATGAAAGTGATTTTACATGTTTTGCGCTTAAATGATGAGATTATCGCAATACGTTATAATATAGTGCATCAAAAACTAATGTTTTGTTTGATTTCATCAATGAGCACGGACAAAAAAGTGCAAATAGCAGCGCCCGGAAAGCAAAACCTATTGCGTGTCATGCAAACAATTTTTGATGCTGGGATTAATATCTATGATATGGGCGCAGGGCTAACAGATGAAAAGCGCCATTGGTGTAATTCGCTTACCCCATTACGTCACTTTTACATTCCCCTAAGCTCTTTTGGATTTACCGTTGCGCATTTACATAGAATGAAAAAAACCATTCGCTATAATGTGAAAGCCTCTAAAAAACTTAGCGGTTTCTTAAAAAAGCTACGCAAAAAATTGCCTCTAAATTAGTTTCAAACCCCGTAAAGATGAATGTCCCGAACGGCCAATAATTATATGATCATGAACAGTAATACCTAAGGGTTTAGCAATATTATCAATTTCTTTAGTCATTTGAATATCAGCTTTTGAAGGAGTTGGATCTCCCGATGGATGATTATGCACTAAAATTAATGCCGTTGCTGAAAGCTCAAACGAGCGCTTAATAACTTCTCGTGGATAAACAGGAGTATGATCAACTGTCCCAATCTGTTGCACCTCATCGGCTATTAGAAAATTTTTCTTATCAAGAAACAAAATACGAAACTGCTCTTTGGTTTCATAAGCCATTTGCGTATTACAATAATTTATTAATTCGCCCCAAGAGCCAAGTATTGGCCTATCCAAAATGCTTTCTTTACTAAAGCGTTGAGTTGCCGCCAAAATTACTTTCAGATCAATGATTGCTGTTTTCCCTAACCCATCAATTTCTTCTAATAGATGTGAAGGGGCGCTAATTGCTTCTGGAAAATTACCAAACCGCTCAATCATTGCTTTGGCTATTGGCTTGGTATCACGACGAGGCAAAAGCCTAAATAAAATAAGCTCAAGCAATTCATAATCTTGTAAACTGCTTGAGCCATTTTGTGCAAACCTTTGGCGCAACCTCTCACGATGACCATGATAGTGCTTTTTATTATTATCAGGTTTTTCGCTCATCTATCTAACTGCAATTGGGTTAAACAAGCCAAGCGGTGAGCCTGTAAATATCTCACAACCAGTTTTTGTTATGCCCAATGAATGCTCACATTGTGCAGAGAGAGTTCTATCTCTAGTTACCGCCGTCCAGCCATCGCTAAGTATTTTAACATGCTCACGACCCAAATTCACCATAGGCTCAATAGTAAAAATCATTCCCTCTTGTAACTCAACGCCAGTACCCGGCGTGCCAAAATGCATAATATTTGGCTCATCATGAAAGCGTTGCCCCAACCCATGCCCAACAAAATCTCGAACGACAGAGGCTCGTTGTTTTTCAACATAAGTTTGAATAGCAGCCCCAATATCCCCAGTTGTATTTCCGGGCTTTGCAGCTTTAATACCAACTTCAAGCCCCTCATATGTCATCTCAATTAAACGCTCAGCTTTTCGTGAAATTTCTCCCACTGGATACATGCGTGAACTATCGCCATGCCAGCCATCAACAACCAATGTAATATCAATATTTACAATATCACCTTCTCTAAGGGGCTTTTCAGAGGGGATACCATGACAAACAACATGATTTACTGATGTGCAAATAGAATGTCTATAGCCACGATAAAACATAGTTGCTGGCACTGCTCCATGATCATGAGCAAACTCAAAGGCAATTCTATCTAGCTCCAAAGTTGTAATCCCAGGGCGCACCTCTTCATATAATAGATCAAGCGCCCTAGCGCATAATTGCCCAGCTTTGCGCATACCAGCAAAACCAGCCTCATCATGCAAAGGAATTATCCCTGCAACTTTGCGTTTGCTATTTTTTGCATCAATATAAGTTATCATAAAAACTCCTATGAGAATAAAGACATTAAGCAAGCATATTTGTAAATTAGAAAATTGAAAAATACATTTTTCTTGCATAATATAAATTAGCAAGTAATTTCAAAATAGTCCTCATTTTCAAAATAAATCAAGATTGTTATATAGCATGAGCCATCAAAACTTAAAGCCACGCAAAAATGCAGCATTATTAATTATTGGTGATGAAATATTAAGTGGGCAAACCAAAGATGAGAATATTAACACCATAGCGTTATTTTGCACAAATATTGGCATTGATCTTAAAGAGGTAAGAATTGCTGCTGATGAATTAGAGAACATCATTATTTCAATTAATGAATTGCGCAAAAATTATGATTATGTGTTTAGCACTGGTGGAATTGGCCCAACCCATGATGATATTACAGCAGATGCTATTGCTAAGGCATTTAATGTCGAACTAGAAATAAACGCCGATGCTAAAGCAATGTTGCTAAATCATAGTGGTGATAAGCAACTTAGCGAGGGGCGCTTGCGCATGGCTAGAATTCCAAAAGGCGCAACATTAATAAAGAACAATGTTACTGGCGCACCCGGATTTATCATTAAAAATGTCTATGCCATGGCTGGAGTGCCAATTATTATGCAAGATATGTTAAAAAGCATTGCCCCTTTATTAGTGCAGGGAGAAAGAATCCTATCAAATAAAATCATGGTTGGAGTTGGGGAAAGTAAAATTGCTTTAGGGTTAGAAAAAATTCAAAAAGCCTTTGAAAATGTAAAAATTGGCTCTTATCCACAGATGGGGAAGTTTTCTAGCATAATATTACGTTCAAATGATAAAATTGCGCTTGAAAAATCTACAAAGCTAGTGCAAAGCATGGTTGATGAATTACATGTTGAAAATAATATTATTTTGCCAAGTAGGATTTAATAAATGAACCCTTCAAACAAGTCCTTCCCCGTTAGTTGGGATCAGTTCCACCGTGATTCACGGGCGCTGGCTTGGCGGCTAACAAATGTTGGATCATTTGACGCAATAGTAGCTATTGCACGTGGTGGATTAGTCCCAGCAGCTATTGTGGCACGTGAGCTTAATATCCGTATTGTGGATTGTGTTGCGGTCAAATCTTATGCTCATAAGGATCAGGGAAAGATTGAAATACTTAAACATATTTCAAGCGATGTTTTAGAATTAGATAAAAAAGGAAAAGTGCTAATCATTGATGATTTGGTGGATACAGGAGCAACCGCACGTATTGTTCGTGAGATATTACCAAACGCTCATTTTGCAACAGTTTATGCAAAACCGCTTGGAAATGACATGGTTGACACATTTATTACAGAAGTTTCACAAGATACTTGGATTTATTTTCCTTGGGATCTTGACGTGACCTATGCAGAACCAATATCAGGTGATACCGATTGATTTTTATAAATGCAGGCGTGGTGGAATGGTAGACACACAGGACTTAAAATCCTGAGAGGGTAACCTCGTGCGAGTTCGACTCTCGCCGCCTGCACCACCCTACGCTCTTCGAGCTTCGGGTGGCTACGCCACAATGTAGAGCGTTAGGACGAAGCGTGTCTGGCATAGCTCGTAGAGCGACGACGGACTACTTTACAGTGGGCAGGATTTGCCTACAGCCTCCCAAAATGTTATCATGGGCGGTCGTTTTGTTTCATATCAAATAGTTGGAGTTCCGTGTGCCTGATAATATTCATAAAATATTGCAAGCTAATACAATGACAGGACTTACAAAACAAATGAAAGAAATGGAACGCATTGTAAATCCGTTGAGGGGGCTCGCAATGCAACTTCATTCTCATGGACATATGCAAACAATACAAGATTCCCTAAGTCAGCATCAATTCATTTTAGCGTCTACTTTTAATACTTTGAACACGCAATCGGCTATTTCCAAGCTTTTTGATCAAACAAGTGTACATTCGAGTGCGTTAAGGAAAGCAACAGAGCAGATAAGCGCCGCTGCCACACGAATAGCTTCGTCACTAGAAAGTACGATGCTTCCAAATATGTCTGCTCTCTCGTCAATCGCAGAACAACTCTCAAACATGATCCCAACTATTTATAGTCCGGATTTGAGTTGGGCAAAAACTCTACAATCCCAGATGGAGGCAATACACACACCGTGGGTATTAACAGAATTTCCTGCCCTCTCTTTTGAGGGTTTTGCTTCAATTTCACGGTTAAACAGTGTACTTAGGCAAGCTGAACCATTTTCTGGACAAACTCATGAATTTGTTGATGCTGATCTTGGTGATCCCATTAACGTTAAAGAAAATGACAGTCCAGAAGCGAGGGATGTTGCTCACATTGAAGCTGGTATGAACGCCAGACTGCTCGCATTTCCACCAAGTGCATTAGAAGACGTGCTAATTCAGGCAGGATTCGTTTTCAAAGCTGAGTTTGCTCTAATACCTGCAAAGGTTGATGATAGTGATCTCGGTCTTATTTTTCATCCAGGTAACAACAATTTAATAACATTCGTAGAGCAGAAACTTCGCAAAGAGATTTCAGAGAGAATGGCAGATAAATACGGCGAAGAATGGCTTAAAAAGCGCATTAACAAAAACCTCGTGGCTGATTGGGAAACAAAGCGTCAAGCAACTGTGGCAGGTGGAGAAAGACCGCTCCCCCTAATTCAGTATTCCAATTTCATGGAATTAAAAGACATTATCATTGGAGGTGATCATTGGAATTTGGTGTTTAAACAAGTTTTTGTAAGAAAAGAACATTTCGTGACCTCTATGGAAAGATTGTATCCAATAAGAAATTCTCTTGCTCACAGTCGGCCAATTGGACAAGGGCAGCAGATTCATCTAATTTCAGAGGCAGCACGTATTTTGAGAGCGTTTGAGATTGATATTTTTAAAAGTTGATTATTGTTTAAAATATTTCTAATAATGATAATATATCAGCGCTAAGCCCTAATGAACCTTAGCCAAAAACTTTTGTAAATGCTCGCTTTTCGGAGAGCTAAGCACGGTTTTTGCTGGGCCAATTTCCTCTACTCTTCCTTCATGGAAAAATGCTACTCTGTCTGATACATCACGAGCAAAACCCATTTCGTGGGTTACTACAATCATTGTCATGCCCTCTGATGCTAACATGCGCATAGTGTCTAGAACCTCACCAACTAGCTCTGGATCGAGCGCTGATGTTGCTTCATCAAACAACATATATTTGGGCTCCATGGCTAGCGCACGTGCGATTGCTAGTCGTTGTTGTTGCCCGCCAGAAAGTGCTGATGGGTAAACATCTAGCTTGTCGCCAATGCCCACGTGAGCAAGCTGTTTGGCTGCAATTTCTTTTGCTTCGTTTTTGCTTAAGCCTTTTACAACTCTTGGCGCTAGCGCTACATTTTCAAGTGCTGTTAGGTGCGGAAAAGAATTCCATTGCTGAAATACCATACCAATTTTTTGTCTTAGTTTATTTAGATCAGTTGCCTTATCATTGACCACTACTCCGTCAACACTAATGCTACCGCCCTGAATGGGCTCAAGCCCATTGATACAATAAAGCATGGTGGATTTACCTGAGCCTGACGCTCCGATAACTGAGAGTACTTCTTTGTTTTTTACTTTAAGATCAATGCCTTTAAGCACTTTTAGATCACCAAATGATTTATGTATATTTTTAAGTTCTATCATTGTTGCCACTTTTTCTCTATGTAATCGCCAGCCTTTGAAATCGGGTAGGACATGAGGAAGTAAAACAGACCGACCAATAGCATGATTTTGAAGGATTCTTGTGTTTTGGTGTTTAATATTTGTGAAGCTCTCAATAGCTCGAGATACCCAATCGCTGAAACTAATGCGCTATCTTTAAGCACTGAAAGCGACACGCCAATCCATGAGGGGAATACGGCACGGATGCCAACAGGCCAAACTATATAGCGCATATCTTGCCAATAGCCCATGCCAAGCGAGCGTGCCGCTCGGCGTAAATTAGGATCAACTGCCTCAATGCCAGCACGAGCAACCATCGCCACAAGTGCCGCAGTATAAACTGAAAGAACAATCGTTCCTGACCAAAAAGCGGGCATTGGAAAACCAGCGATTGAAACAAAGCTATCAAATAGGATTAGTTGAATGATTAGCGGTACTGAGCGAAATACATCAAGCAAGGAATTTACTAAAAGGCGCACAAATATATTTCCTGAGGCCAACATCCAACCAAGGATAACTCCAATAACCGTGCCAACGAAGATCGACACAGCAGAGATTTGTATCGTGCGTATTGCCGCCTCTCCTAAAAATAATAAATCAACCCATCGAAGGTCGGTAAATGCGTTGCCAGCGGGATCCATTATATTTTTCCCCCCTTAAATATCTTCCAGCCGAGAAGTCTGGCAGCAATCATGACGAGTTTTGCGATTATGTAGTAAATGACTGCGGTCACAGCAAAAAATTCAAAAGTTCTAAATGTTCTTGAATTAAAATACATCGTTTCGCCAGTTAACTCTCTTAGGCCAGCTAACATTCCTAATGAGCTCATTAGAATAACCCAGATAAACTGGTTGGTCATTGGATAATATACGACACGTAAAACTTGCGGTATTATTATATAGCGCTGAGTTTGTAAAAAACTCATTCCCAATGATCTAGAAGCTTGCATTTGTGTATTTGAGATAGCATTAAAACCACCACGAAAAGTTTCTGCCATATATCCTGCGGTGTTAAAACTAAGTGCTGTAACAACTGCGACATAGGAACTTAGGAAAATTCCAAATTCGCCAAGTCCCCAGTAAAAAAAGAAAATCTGAAACAGAACAGGAGTATTGCGAGCTAACTCAACCCAGATTGTAGATAATGTGCGAGGTACGAAATGTTTTGAGCGACGACCAAAGCTAAGTAACAGGCCGATTGACAGTCCTATAATCATAGAAATAATCGACACTTCCATTGTAAGAAGCGCTGCATCAACTAGTTCGGGCAAGGCCTTAAAGACTGGTCGCCACAAAAATTGATAATCCATTTCACCCCCTCATAAAAATATTGCGCGCGCACTTTAATAAAAAAAGATGCGCGCGCAATTTAATTATCCCTTAGGAATTAGTAATAAACACCCGTCGAAGTTAGATCAGGCATGTCACCACCAATAAACTCACTATAAAGTTCTTGCATACGACCTGAACGATATGAGCGGTTTATGAAAAGATTAATATAGTTAATCCAACCATATTCTTTACGAAGCGTCATCATACCAACAATGTCGGCACCAAATGGAGCAACAGGGCCAGCTTTCAAATCACCAAATTTACCAGATGCAACTACGTTAGCAATGCCAGTATCTGTTGAAATTACTGCATCAACACGACCTTGTGAAACGGCCATAAATGTTTCTGTTTCACTTTGGAAAGTAGAAAGTTTACCCGGAGCATCAGCCCAGTTTGCAGTTTTATAATCAGTGAAAGAGCTTTCATATGTTGTGCCAATCGCCGCGCCAACATTTGCGTCTTTTAGATCTTCCCATGTTTCAATTTTTGAATCAGCTGGTAGTAATGCTTGGAATTGGAACACCATGTAAGGAATAGTAAAGCCAACTGTTTGGGCACGCTCAAGCGTATCAGAAGAAGAAGCAATGGCCACATCAACTTTGCCAGAAATAAGTGCAGGAATACGTTCTGCCCATGTTACACCCAAAACTTCAGCTTCAACGCCCATTTCTTTTGCAAGATCTTTACACATTTCGACATCCATGCCAGCTGGATTATTATCAGCATCACGGTAGCCCATTGGTGGAAAGTCAAGAACAACAGCGCAGCGTAATTTGCCAGAAGCCAGAACATCGTCAAGCTTATCTGCGCTTGCAATGCCAGTTGATCCAGCAAATACCATCAGAGCGGATAGCCCCACGGCAATTTTCTTAAAAGTTGAATTCATATTAGTTCTCCCGTTTTGATTATTATTATAATTTCTTTAAGTAATTCCCTTAACAAGTAATTCTCTTAAATGATGTAAAACAAATTGTCACTACATTTTTATTTCATATTCCAAACGATAGTTTTAGTTTGCAAAATGTTTTAATTCATTTGCAATTAAGATGTCGCCACTACTCGCTATCTCAAGAAACGGCTTTTATCTATTGACAAATTTTTATATTCGAGCAAACACAAAGGATAAAAATATAAAGCGTTTGAGGCATTGTGAAAATGACATTTATTAATGAGATGATATTAGCTGCAAGGGGCATGAACGCGCTTGTTTCTAATGATAAAAATGCTGTAAAGTTTTTTGATAATTCATATTATGGATTTATTGGCGCAAGCATTGCCCTGCTTATTTCCCTTGCAATTAGTGCTTTTTTGCCAACTATTATGGGGCAAGCTGGTGAGCCGCATCTTAGCGCATTTAAATCAATTATCTTTGCCGCCTCTATCTATGCTGTTCAAATAGGTGCAGCAGCGATTGTTCTTAATCAGATCAATCGCCTAAATGCGCTTTTAACATTTTTAGTTGCTGATTTTTGGACTACTTTTTTTATTACAATAATAATGTCTATTCCGACATTATTTGGCGTTAATAGCTCTTTATTTACTTTAATTATTGCTATTGTAATCCTAGTTGTAAAAATCAATATTTTACGCCTCTTAATCAAATTACCAGCCATGCAAATTATAATGTTCTTTATTGCGCAAATCGTTGCTGGCTTTGTTGGGGTAATTTTTCTTTCAACGGTGTTTGATTTCAATTTTATTAATAATCAACCAATGTAAGATAAAGCCCATGAGCTGGGGCTTGTGTTCCGCAAGCAGTTCTATCTTTGGCTTTTAGTGCTTTTAACAAATCATCTTCGCTCCACTTACCCTCACCAACAAGCTTGAGCGTACCAACAAGCGAGCGTACTTGATGATGCAAAAAAGATAATGCGCTAACTTGAAATAATATATTATCACCCTGCTTTATTACTTCAAACCTATCAATAGTTCTAATTGGTGAATTTGCCTGACACTCAACTGAGCGAAAAGTTGTGAAATCATGTTTTCCTAAAAAATGCTTTGCACTTTTACTCATTTTTAGCACATCAAGAGGTTTTGGCACATGCCACACAAAACCAAGATCAAGAGCTGGTGGGGTGCGTCTATTTAGAATAATATATTCATAATGGCGTTGTTTGGCGCTAAAGCGTGCCTCAAAATCTTGATCAACTGCCTTTGATGAAATTATTACAATTTGATGAAGGCGCAAATGATAATTTAAGGCCTCACCAATTCGAAAGGCTTCCCATTGTTTTTTAAGATCAAAATGCACCACCTGCCCTCTTGCATGTACCCCAGCATCTGTTCGCCCTGATGCTTGAACCTTTACCCTTTCGCCAGAAAATTTCTCTATGGCTGTTTCAAGAGCATCTTGCACCGTTGGTTGGTTTGGTTGTTTTTGCCAGCCTGAAAATTTGGCACCATTATATTCAACAATTAAACAATAGCGAAACATGATTATTTAAGTACCAATAGGTTTGATTTATCCATACCACGCAAAAACTCATCAACTCCCATAGTGCTCTTACCCGCTCGCTGTAACAATATTGGCCTAATAGCATTTTTACCACAAGCTATAGTAAAATCATCGTCCAAAACCTCTCCCGGGTTGGCTTTAATATTTTTAGGCAATTTCACTTTTATGGCGCTTAATATTTTTACTCTTACCGGCTTGCTTGCTGGCTTGTCTTTTATATCAAACTCAAACCATGCACCGGGGAAAGGCGATAGGCCTCTAATATTATTTATTATTTGCTTTGCGCTTAGTTGCCAATTAATTTTACTTTCAGATTTTTTTATTTTTTTGGCGTAAATTATTCCATCTTTAGATTGTTCTAAAAATTCAAGCTTGTTTTTCTCAAGCCTATTTAGAGCTTTTATAAGTAGTTTCGCACCAGCAATTTTCATTTCATCGTGCAATTCACCAGCCAGCATATTTTTTTTGATTTTTATTACTTTGCTAAGCGCCACAGAGCCAGTATCTAAACCCTCATCCATTTGCATGACCATTAGACCAGTTTTCTTATCACCCGCCATAATCGCACGTTGAATGGGTGCGGCTCCTCGCCAGCGTGGTAAAAGCGATCCGTGTAAATTTAGGCAACCATATTTTGGTGCATCTAATATTATTTTGGGCAATAATAATCCATAAGCAACAATTATTGCTACATCAGCCTTTAGCGCTATAAATTGCTCTATATCTTCATTTTGCTTGAAATTTAGCGGGGTGAGGGTTTTAATATTTGATTGTTCAGCTAATTGTTGCACCGCTGATTTTTGTAATTTTTTATTGCGACCAGCAGGACGTGCTGGCTGGCTATAGACCGCAACAACATCATGCTCTGATTTAATTATTTCACTGAGTGAATTGGCGGCAAAATCTGGTGTGCCCATAAAGATAATTCGTAATGCCATTATCTATCCTGCATTTTGACGTGCTAATTTTTGAAACTTTTTTATTATGCGATCTCGCTTTAAGCGTGAGATATAATCAATGAATAATTTTCCATTCAAATGATCTATTTCATGCTGGATGCAAGTTGCCAATAATCCATCAGCCTCTCTCTCAATAGTCTTGCCATCAACATTAAGATACTTAACTCGAATATTTGCAGGGCGCTCAACTTCTTCAAAATATTCGGGAATAGATAGGCAGCCCTCTTCATAAACACTAATTTCTTCAGAAGAAAACACAATATCTGGGTTTATCATTGCTATTGGGTCTGGTTTTTCACCCTTATCTTCCTTTGCACAATCAACAACAATAATACGCCCCATAACACCAATTTGTGGGCCTGCAAGACCATACCCCTCTGCCTCATACATGGTTTCAAACATATCATCGACAAGTATGCGCGTATCCTTATCAATATTAGCCAATGGCTCTACCACTGTTTTTAAGCGCTTATCTGGAATTAATATTATGTCTCTAAATGTCATTTATATATCCTATTATTCTTTTGCTAGAGATATGGTATTTTTACTAAATAGGTCAAGCTTTGCTTTTTATATCAAAGCGCACAATTTTTCTGCTAAAGGGAATGGATGGAAAATATTGTGTTTTATATTAATGGCTGGCCGATAACTATTGAGCTGATTGTGCTTGTCTTTATTGGTTTTATTGCGCTTTTGCTAATTATTATGCTTATTATTTTGCTTAATGCCAGCAAAAGGCGAAAATCTGATTCGTTAATTCTTACACAAAGGTCAAACGAGTTTGAGCGCCATGTAGCCTCGCTATTACAAGTGCAATCTGAAATGACTGGTCGAATGCAAACCATGTCCGAAATTTTTGGCACTAGAACATCTGATTTATCTCGTACATTAAGCGAAAGAATTGATAATGCTAACCAACGAGTGGGGCATCAACTAACTGAAAATCGAGAAAAAACCGAACAAAGCCTATCAAAATTAAGCGAGCGATTGGCAGTGATTGATAAAGCGCAAACAAATATTACCCAATTATCTAGTGAAATTGTTTCATTGCAATCAATATTAGCTAATAAGCAAACTCGTGGTGCGTTTGGGCAAGGGCGTATGGAAACCATAATAGGTGATGGTTTGGCGCAAAATGGATATTCGTTTCAGGCAACTCTCTCAAATAATACTCGACCTGATTGTTTAGTATATATGCCAAATGACGCACCTGCTTTGGTGATTGATGCCAAATTTCCACTTGAGGCTTGGCAAAGGATTAATAGTGCAGATGGGACACAAGAATTAAAGCTCGCAAAAGCTGCTTTTAGAAATGATGTTGGCGTTCATATTAAAGACATTTCTTCAAAATATCTTATTGCTGGTGAAACCCAAGATACTGCCTTTATGTTCGTGCCATCAGAATCAATTTTTGCCGATTTACATGAGCATTTTGAAGATATGGTGCAAAAAGCTGCTCGGGCACGAGTAGTAATTGTTTCGCCCTCTCTTTTAATGTTGTCAATTCAGGTAGTGCATGCGCTATTAAGAGATGTTAGAATGCGTGAACAGGCACATTTAATTCAAAGAGAAGTGCATTTATTAATGGAAGATATTTCTCGGCTTGATGAAAGAGTAAATAAGTTGCAAACTCATTTTGCTCAAAGCACAAAAGATATTGAAATGATTGCAACTTCTTCGAGTAAAATATCAAAGAGATCTAGCAATATTGAAGCGATGGAATTTAGTGAGCAAAATACAAAAAATATAGAAGAAGAAACCACATAATGAGCGATATTTCTAACAAACAGCCATATGATATTTTTATAATTGGCGGCGGGGTAAATGGTGCTGGCATTGCACGTGATAGTGCTGGGCGTGGTTATTCTGTCTATCTTGCTGAAATGAATGATTTAGCTTCTGGCACATCTTCTGCTGCTACAAAATTAATTCATGGTGGTTTGCGTTATCTTGAATATTATGAGTTTAGCCTTGTGCGTGAAGCGCTTAAGGAGCGAGAAATATTGTGGGCAATGGCACCTTTTATCATTAAGCCAATGCGCTTTATTTTACCTCATCATGAAGGCTTGCGCCCCAAATGGATGTTAAGACTTGGCCTGTTTTTATATGATTATATTGGAGGTCGTAAAAAATTACCGCCCACAAAAACTGTTAATTTAAGAAAGCATGTGGCTGGTAAGCCTTTAAAGGTCTCTTCAAAGGTTGGTTTTGAATATTCAGATTGTTTTGTCGATGATGCACGGCTGGTTATTCTTAACGCTAAAGATGCAGCGCAAAAAGGCGCTTCAATTAATGTTTCAACTAAGGTGATTTCAGCAAAAATCATTGATGATATTTGGGAAATTAAAGTTAAAAACCAGCTTAATAATAAGATTAAAACTATTAAGGCAAGAGCGCTTATTAATGCCGCCGGACCATGGGTAGATATTACCAACTCAAATATTAAAGAAACTGACAAAAAAAACCATGTCAGATTGGTCAAAGGTTCTCATATTGTTGTGAATAAGATTTATGATCATGATAAATGTTATATTTTTCAAAATTCTGATAATAGAATTATTTTTGCTATCCCCTATCAAGAAAATTTTACGCTTATTGGCACAACAGATGTTGATTATGAGGGTGATCCTAGTGATGTATCTATTAGCTCTGATGAGCTAAATTATCTATGTGAAGTTAGCTCGCATTATTTCAAACAACCCGTTAAACGTTCCGATGTTGTTTGGGCATATTCTGGTGTGCGCCCATTATTTGATGATGGCGCAGATGAAGCACAAGAGGCAACTAGAGATTATGTGCTAGAACTTGAAGATTATGGTGCTCCCCTACTCAATATTTTTGGTGGAAAACTAACTACATACCGCCATTTAGCTGAAGAAGCGCTTGAAAAAATAGAGCAAGTAATTGGCAAAAAAGGCGAGAAATGGACTGCTAATTCAAATCTTCCGGGTGGTGATTTCGCTATTGGCTCGTTTGACAGGCTAGTGCTTGATCTGAAAAAACAATATCCTTTTATGGCTCATTCGCAAATTAAGCGCATGGTACGGCTTTATGGCACATTAACAAGACAGGTGCTTGGCGATGCAAAATCTCACTTTGATTTGGGTGAAGATTTTGGAGCAAATTTAAGTGCAAGAGAAGTTGATTATTTAATTGAAAATGAATGGGCACAAACTATCGAGGATATATTATGGCGGCGAACAAAGCTTGGTCTAGTGATAAATGATCGAGATAAAAGGGCGCTAGCAAACTATATAGAGGCTAGAACAACAGAACTATGATAGCCAAGCATCAAAACTGCCACCAGCAATAAAACTCCAATAGGTTGAATATATGCCTTTTGTTGCGGGGGAATACGCTAGGCCAAACTCGGTAAATTTTTCACTTAATAAAGTTGCACGGTGTGCTCTTGATTCTAACCACCCCTCAATAGCCTGCTCTAATGTACGTTGGCCGCCAGCAACATTTTCGCCAACAGCACCCCTATAACCAACCCTTGTTACTCTTTCACGCAATTTACCATTTAATTCGTGCGACAATATTCCCATTTCAGCCATGATGCTTACTTGATTTTGCGCAGCTTGTGCTAATTTATCATTATAGATCAATGGTTTCTTGCCATTTACTTTTCTTGCTTCATTGATTTTTTGCAAAATCAAAGCAACGCTAAGTTGATTTGGTTTTGTGCGTGAGGCAAAAGAATAAGTTGTGCATGAGCCAAGCAATGGAGCTAGCAAAGAGCCCGTCAATAATGAGAGGAAAACTCGTCTTTTTATACGTGCCATATATCTATACCAAACCAAATCAAAATATTATAATTTTATTTTATCTATGAAAATAAAATATTCAAGAAATATCTTTCCCCAAAGATGCAGCTTGTAAACATATAGTTTTTGAACCTGCTCCACTCATGATAGATTTATATTGATAGTCAAAATCATTTATCAATTCATCAAGCAATGAAGAAGCTTGAGCATTACAACGTAAATCATCAACATTCTCACTAGCCTGAGCCCTTGAGTAGGGCAAGCTGATATTTGTGCAATATTTTGTTGCCTTAAGTGCCAATACAGCAGATTCGATATTTTGAGCAATATAGCGCTGTCCGCATTGCTGCTTAGAAACTTGAGCTTGGGCTGGCAGAGATAGTACTAGCAATGAAAGGCTAGCAAATATTAAATACTGTTTTAATTTTTTAGCCAAAGTTACGCTCCTAAAATATTTTTCAACACAGCTAACTCTTTGAAATAAAATATATCTGAAGGCTAAATATTGTATTTTATTAAAATCTTACTCTTATCCCCGATTTCGAAATATCTCTCTTTGCCTTGCCAATAAATTTGTCTATATTATTAAAATAATAATTGGATAATTTTCATGCACCTTCTCCTTGTTGATGGATCAACATTTATTTTTCGGGCATATCATGCCCTACCCCCGCTAACTCGTAAATCTGACGGTCTGCCTATTGGCGCTGTGGCTGGCTTTTGCAATATGTTGTTTAAGCTAATTGATAATTTTGAGGACGGTGAAACCCCAACCCACATGGCAGTGATATTTGATCACAAAGGCAAAACATTTCGCAATGATTTTTCCCCCTCTTATAAAGCTAATCGCCCCCCAGCGCCCGAAGATTTAGTGCCGCAATTTCCACTAACCAGAGAAGCAACTAAAGCATTTTCTATTCTTTCGGTTGAGCAAGCAGGGTTTGAGGCCGATGATTTAATTGCTACTTATACAAATATTGCAAAAAAAGCAGGTGCAAAAGTAACCATCATATCCACCGATAAGGATTTAATGCAGTTAGTGAACGATGAAGCACAGATAAAAATGTTTGATTCGATAAAAAACCGCTATATTTTAGAAGAGCAAGTAATAGAAAAATTTGGCGTTTCTCCAAATAAAGTTATCGAAGTGCAATCTTTAGCTGGTGATAGTGTTGATAATGTTCCCGGAATTCCCGGAATTGGCATAAAGACCGCCGCTCAACTAATAAATGAATATGGTGATTTAGAAAATCTATTAAATAATGCAGGTGAAATAAAACAAAATAAGCGGCGAGAAAACCTAATTGAATTTGCAGAGCAGGCAAAGGTTTCGCACCGTTTAGTGACGTTAAAGCAAGATGTGCCAGTTGAGCAAAATTTGGAAGATTTTAAGCGCCAGCCAATTGAAGCAAATAATATTGTTCCATTTCTAAAGGCCATGGATTTTAATTCGTTACTGCGCCGAGTGGGCAAGGTTATAGATGCCGATATTGAGGCTTATGAAGCTGATGAAAATTTAGTAGCCCCAGTTAAAGAAGCTATCAATGAGGTGAGTGACGAAAATGATTCGCCAAACCAATATGCCAAACAGTTACAAAGCGAAATTGCTGCAATCGATGTAAATTACGACAATTATGAAACTATTAGCGACATTGAAAGGCTAAAAGAGTGGGTTAAAGATATTTATCAAAAGGGACATGTTGCGATTGATTGTGAAACTACGGGATTAGACAATCAAGTAGCTGATTTGGTTGGAATATGTCTTAGCGTTGAAATGGGCAAAGCGTGTTATATTCCGCTTGGCCATAAAACATTACAGGACGATATGTTTGGCTCTGGTTTGCTTGAAGGGCAAATTGAAATGCAACAAGCCATAAATATTCTTAAGCCCATGCTTGAAGATAAATCCGTTCTTAAAATCTTACAAAATGCCAAATATGATATGGGAATTCTTTCTCGTTATAATATGGATATTGCTAGTTTTGATGATACTATGTTGCTTTCTTATGCGATTGATGGCGCACGTGGTAATTCTATGGACGCTCTTAGTCAGCGCTGGTTGGATCACACTCCTATTGCATTTAAGGATATTGCAGGCGTAGGCAAAAAACAAATTAGCTTTGATAAAATAGAGATTGCGCAAGCAAGCAAATATGCCTCAGAAGATGCGGATATTACTTTGCGGCTTTGGCATATATTAAAAGCTCGTCTAATTGCCAAAAAAGCCAGCAATGTCTATGAAACGCTTGAGCGCCCATTAGTATCCGTCTTAGCTAAAATGGAAGCTAGAGGAATATGTGTTGATAGGGAGATATTAGCAAATCTTTCAAATGATTTTGCTGTAAGAGCTGCAAAATTACAGCAACAGGCTCATCAAATAGCTGAACAGGAATTTAATCTTGCTTCACCAAAACAATTAGGTGAAATCCTATATGAAAAAATGGGGCTAACCAGCGCTAAAAAAACCAAAACTGGTGCTTATGCAACGGGTGTTGCGGTGCTTGAGGACTTGGCAGCAAAGATGGATGAAAAAGAGGGGAGCGCTTTAGCTAAAGTAATATTAGAATGGCGGGGGGTAAGTAAATTAAAATCCACCTATTCAGATGCGTTGCCAACTTTTATTAATACTCGCACTAATCGTGTGCATACTTCTTATCATCAAGCAGCAGTTATTACGGGGCGGCTTTCATCAAGTGATCCAAATTTGCAAAATATTCCTATTCGCACATTAGATGGCAGAAAAATTCGCACTGCCTTTGTCGCCGATAAAGGAAAGATACTAATTTCAGCTGATTATTCTCAAATTGAATTACGCATTTTAGCGCATATTGCCGATATTGCTTCGCTCAAAGAGGCCTTTGCCAATGGCTTAGATATTCACGCAATGACCGCAAGTGAGATTTTTAATGTGCCATTAAATGAAATGACACCCGACATTCGCCGCAATGCAAAAGCGATAAATTTTGGAATTATTTATGGTATTTCTGCCTTTGGTTTGGCTAATCAGCTTGGGATTTCTCGTACGGAAGCAGGGGAGTATATCAAGACCTATTTTGCTCGTTTCCCTGGTATTAAAGACTATATGGATAATCAACGAAAACTGGTAAAAGAGCAGGGATATGTAAGCACTATTTTTGGGCGCAAAATTATTCTTAGTAATGCAAATTCTAAAAATCCAATGGAGCGGGCATTTATGGAAAGAGTGGCTATTAACGCACCAATTCAAGGATCAGCCGCCGATATTATTCGCCGTGCGATGATTCACATGGAGGGGGAATTGGAAGCAAAAAACATTGATGCAGACATGTTGCTTCAAGTGCATGATGAATTGATTTTTGAAACTCCTAAGGGAAATGAGAAGGCTGCTATTTTAGCAATTTCTAGCATTATGGAAAAAGCCAGCGAGCCAGCAGTTCAGATTTCTGTGCCATTGGTGGTTGATGCAAAAGCTGCGAGTAATTGGGACGAGGCGCATTAGAGGCGATAATGAATAATAACTCCTCCCGTGCAACAATCATTGGTTTTGGCGCAATAATTCTTTGGGCAGGTTTGGCGTTTTTGGTTTCTTTTGTTAATGAAGTTCCACCCTTTCAATTAGTTGGCATGAGCTTTTTTATTGCGTTTATTATTGGGCTTATTACCAGTATTATTCAGCGCAAAAACTTAATTGAAATTGCCAAAATGCCGCTTAAAATTTGGGCGCTTGGGGTTGGTGGTTTATTTGGTTATCATTTTTTATTATTTATTGCGATGCAAAATGCGCCTATTTTGCAGGCAAATTTAATCAATTACCTTTGGCCATTATTAATAGTGCTTTTTTCTACTCTTTTGCCTAAATCACATGGCGGCGGCAAGCTTGCTTGGTGGCATATTATTGGGGCTTTGCTTGGATTGTTTGGGGTGATATTGATTGTTAGCAATGGCAATGATTTTGCTTTTTCTTCAAATGCTATTTTTGGCTATATGGCGGCAGGGGCGGCAGCTTTTGTTTGGGCGACTTATTCGGTCTTATCTCGTTTGGTTTCACATATTCCAACCCATGCCGTCACACTTTTTTGCCTTGTTACCGCCCTGCTTGCAAGTTTTGCGCATGTGGTTTTTGAGCAAACAGTTTTGCCGCAAGATTTATCACAATGGTTAGCAATTCTAGCGCTTGGTATCGGTCCTGTTGGGGGAGCGTTTTATCTTTGGGATTATGCAATGAAGCAGGGTGATATAAAGGTTCTTGGTGCGGGAGCATATCTAACTCCGCTATTAAGCACGCTAATACTTGTGGGTTTTGGAATCAGCCAAGCAAGTAGCAATTTATGGCTTGCTAGTATTGCAATAAGTGCAGGCGCTATGCTTGCCGCTAGTGGCGTACTTTTTTCTAGAAGAAAATAGAGCGGTTCTTATAAAGAGTTCCTTTTCTAATGACCTCAATTTCTATCGGTGCCGAGTAGCGCTGGGCCTTGCATTGCAGATACAGGATCAGGAAAAACCTCGGCGTCACCACGCATGATTGCTTTTACGATTGATGCGGCAACACTATCGGGGTGGGCTTTGATCGCTGGGACACCTGCCAGCATGTCGGTATCAATTCCTCCTGGGAAACATGCGACGACGCTTACACCCGTACCAGACAAATTGTGCTGGAAAGACTGGGTCATTGCCCATGATGCGTGCTTTGCCGCACTATATGCGGCGAATGGAGGCACATTGTGCAAACTTATTAAGCTGAGGATATTAACGATGGCACCACCGCCGTTCGCCTCAATCACTGGTGCGAACGCACGAGCCATTCTCCATGTGCCCATGAGGTTGACCTCCATAGAAGTGCGCAAGTCTTGTTCGGATATCGACATTGCACCTCCATGCGGAAGAAGCCCAGCATTGTTGATGAGTAAGGTTACGTCCGATGCGTGTGATGCTGCCCGTGCGACCTGAGCGCCGTCAGTAATATCGAGCTCGAGCGGCAGGACAGGCGTTTGCGATCCGAAATCGGGCAGGTGGAGCGGATTGCGAGCACCTGCATGTATGCGTGGTACGCCAGCCTTGGCAAGTGCCTTGACGAGCGAACGTCCTAGCCCTCGGTTAGCACCGGTAACGAGTGCCACAGATCCATCAAGTTTCATGTTTATTTCTCCTTATTCTGCCAACCGAACCCAAGCAGGGGAGATAGAAGTCCCCCAACCGAGCGCATATCCGAAGTGAATATTAAGCTGCCCAACTGGCTCGATGTAACGTGCGTTGGTAAGCGGTCCTGCATCAATGGCTTCGAATTCGAGGTCTGTGACCATAGCGTAAACCTTCTCCTTAGCGTTAGCATCATCACTGGCTAACAAAACCTGTACGGCTGGTTTTTTGCGCCGCACGTCAAAGGGAAGAGCCTGCCAGAACACCGTATTAAAGGCTTTCACGACATGTGCGTCTGGGGCAAGTTTGGCAATTTCCTCAGCCGCCGAGGTCGTATGACCGATAGTCAAAGCCATATAGTCGGGGGTAATCGGGTTGGTGATATCGACCAACACCTTGCCCGCCAAATCCCCAGCTTCTTTGAGCGCTACTTCGGCTGAATCATACGGTGTAGCGAGGATCACAATATCCGCGTCAGAAACAGCACTAGTCACATCTGCTCCCTGCGCATTAGTGCCGATCTTAGCAGCCAGTCTTGTGGCAACCTGTAGATCTTTGTGGGCAAGCACTACGTTATAATCTTTGGCGACAAGCAGTCGGGCTATGCCAAGACCCATATTTCCGGGTCCAATGATTGCAACTTTCATAATTATTTCTCCATTTTTTTCATGATTATTTCTCTATTTGATAAATCCTACCCCTCTTTACATTCAAGCAAGTTGCGTGATAAATAGTTATTTTAACTATACACTCGGTATATGGAGTATCGAATGGACAGATTAAAATGCATAGCGATTTTCGTGAAGGTAGTGGAAGCTGGATCATTTGCTGCGGTGGCAGAACCATTTGGCATGACCGCCCCGATGATTGGCCGTCATGTGCGCAAACTTGAGGATCAGCTGGGAACTCAGCTGCTCAACCGCACAACCCGACGCCATTCATTAACAGAAGCGGGACGTATATATTACGAAAAATCCAAAGTGATCCTTGCAGAATTAGAAGCGGCCGACGAAAGCGTTGCACTGATGCGCTCGATCCCACGAGGCAACCTTAAGATCGGTGCACCTGTAATCTTTGGATCCGCCTGCCTTGCACCTGCACTGCCTAACTACCTTGCCGCCAATCCAGAAGTACGGGTAGAAATGACACTCAACAATCGTGTCCTCGATCTGTTGGAAGAGGGATATGATGTGGTTATTCGAACCGGAACTCTGCCAGATAGCGGCCTAATCGCTCGCTCGTTTGCCCCATACAAGCTCATTGCATGCGCAACACCTGCTTACCTTGCACAACACGGAACGCCATCGCATCCAGGGGATCTCGCCTCGCATTCCTGCTTGGGTTTCCACCCAGGGTCTGCGTTCGACACTTGGTCATTCAGAGGACAAAACCCCAACGATAACGATATCCAAGTACAGGTCTCAGGCCCAATGTCCATAAATAGCGGTCAGGCTCTTCGTGAGGTAGCCCTTGGCAGCGTCGGTATCGTGCTCCAAGCCGAAGCGCTGCTATCACCCGACTTGAAAACAGGCCGTCTGGTCAAGGTGTTAGAGCAGTATCCACCACGAGCACTACCTTTAAGTGTCCTCTATTCGCCGACACGGACTATCACTCCTAAACTCAGAAGTTTTCTCGACTTTCTAACGGATCGGTTTGGAGCGAATAAATAGTAAAGGTGAGGGTTTTGTTTAACCTATTTCGATTAGTTCAAAAAAGAGTAATGTTGGCCTAAACTATGACCTTGCCCCTATAAATAGGTCCAAAATTATGTAGAGTCTGTTTTACTTAATTGGAGCAGATTTATGAAGGTAAGAAGATTTAGCGAAGAACAGATTATACGTATTTTACACGAGCAAGAAAACGGCATAACTAC
>JAJRPR010000095.1 GCA_024280655.1 Alphaproteobacteria bacterium
CCGAAATGATGCTTGGCGGGGTAAAAATGCTCGGCAATGTTGCTTATAAAAAAATTGACGATGAAGGCCTGCATATTGAGGTGGCAGGCGTTGAACAAGTTTTGCAGGTGGATAATGTGGTTATTTGCGCTGGGCAAGTTGCAAATGATGCACTTAAAATAATTTTAGAAAAAGCAGGCATTAAAGTGCATATAATTGGCGGGGCAAATGAAGCTAGCGAATTAGATGCAAAACGAGCGATTTTAGATGGTTTGGAATTGGCAGAAAAGATATAACTTTGCACCTTTATACGCTCCCGCCGCACAGGCTGACCCCTCACCCGTCTCGACGCTTCACACCGATCCACACTCGAACGCAAGGGGAGAGGGAAAAAACAACAACCTAAAGCGGCCAAACAACAAGAATTGTTGGCACAGCGACAATGGTTACCAATATTTCAAGCGGCAAGCCCATACGCCAATAATCACCAAAACGATAACCACCCGGACCAAGGATTAACAGGTTGTTTTTATGCCCTATCGGGGTTAAAAAGGCACAAGATGCCCCAACCGCCACCGCCATTAAAAACGGATCAGGCGAAGCATTTAGCGCTCGTGCCAATTCGATTGCAATAGGGGCGGCAATAACCGCAGTTGCAGTATTATTTAACACGTCTGAAAGCGTCATAGTAGCAACAAGAATTACCGCAATAGCACCCCATGCAGGCATTCCAGCAGTTATTGAAGCGAGCCAATTCGCAATGATGGCAGTGCCGCCAGAACTTTCAAGCGCCGCACCAAGCGGTATCATTGAGCCAAGCAATACAATAACTGGCCACTCAACCGATTTATAAATTTCTCGCAACGGTAATATATCAAATAGCACCAAACCAATGGCAACCATTGCTAAAGAAATAGTAAGCGGAAAAACCCCAAGCACCGCCAAAGTAATAGCACCAGCAAACATCGCAATAGCACCCCATGCTTTTTCATGCCGAGTGATGGTAAGCGGGCGAACATCAAGCGGTAAATATTCTAAGCGTGCCGCCATTTCATTTACATCTTGATCTGTGCCAAGCAATAATAAAATATCACCAGCCTTTAGCGGAGTGCGCCTAACACGTTCACGAATGATCTTGCCCATGCGAGAAAGTCCGATCATAGAAACGCCAGAAATACGCAACATTTGCACTTGGTTGGCAGTGCGCCCAATTAGTGGGCTATCCTTTGTTATAACAACTTCGCTTAATCTCATATCAGAAGAAAGATCAGCAACCTGCCCTGCTTTTCCCTGCAATTTTAGCTTTAATGCACCCGATAATTTTCCAAGTGCTTCAGGCGTTCCTTGCACTACAAGAATATCTTTATTCTTAATTGCTTCACGCCTTGCACGACCAGGTAAGCGCTCACCTCGTCTTATAAGTCCAAGAATTACACAATCATTTTCCTCTAATATTTCATCAAGATCTCGCACTTTTTGCCCTATGGCACTTGATTTTTCATCAACAATTAATTCAGCAACATAATCCTCAATCGCCAATAATTCTTCCATAGCATTATTGGTGCCTTTTCTTTGCGGAATTAAGCGCCAACCAATAGTTGCAATATAAATCATGCCAACAAAGGCAATGGCTAGTCCAACGGGCGCAAAATCAAACATAGAAAAAGGCTCGCCCATCGCCTCGTTACGATAAGAAGCAATAATAATATTTGGTGGTGTGCCAATTAGGGTTGCCATGCCACCAAGAATAGTAGCAAACGAAAGCGGCATTAGAGATTGCGAAGGAGAGCGCCCTGCCTGTTTTGCCGCAGAAATATCAACAGGCATTAGCAAGGCAAGAGCTGCAACATTATTCATAAAAGCGCTTAATATGCCGCCAAAAGTGCCAAAAATTGCAATATGCATACCTAACGATCGTGAACTATCAACAACTACCCGAGTTATCAGATCAACCGCACCCGAGCGCATTAAGCCTGTGGAAATTATTAAAACTAAAGCAACAATTATTGTTGCCTCATGCCCAAAGCCAGAAAAAGCATTTTCAACTGGCACAGCACCAAGCGCCACCCCAGCAATCAGCGCCGCAAACGCCACCAAATCATAGCGCCACTTACCCCATAATAGCCCAACAAGCACTAAGCCAATAAGTGAAAAAAGTATAATTTGCTCATATGTCATTTGGCTTATAGTCCTTTATTATTTTTGCTATTTTGCTAGAAATGAAAAATATAACAAGCAAAAAATCATTCTATTTATTTTTCTTTTTTCCTTTATTGCGTAGCACATGCGAAAAACTCTCATCATAAAGACTAGAATCAATAAAATCATTTGCGCCAAAAACTTCACCAACAAAAATTAAAGCAGTACGAGTAATTTTTGCTTTTCGCACATCTGCCTTCATATTGGCTAAAGTAGTTCTAATAATTTTTTCGTCCTCCCAAGTAGCACGATAGGCAATTATCACGGGACAGTCCTCACCATAATGAGGGCTAAGCGCTTCTTTAACATAGGTGAGATTGCGAATAGAAAGATGAATTGCCAATGTGGCTTTACTTGCCCCCAAATTTTCTAAACTTTCAAACTCACTTAATTGTGAAGCCTTGCCCGATGTGCGGGTTAGAATAATGGTTTGAGAAATATTGGGCAATGTTAATTCAGCACCAATGCGTGCAGCAGCGCCAGCAAAAGCTGGCACACCAGGTACGATTTCATAAGCAATATTTAAGGTCTTTAAGCGGCGCATTTGCTCCCCTATTGCACCATAAATTGATGGATCACCAGAATGAACTCGGGCAACATCTTCACCACGCTCAAATGCCTCTTGCATCAGCGCAATAATTTCATCAAGATTAAGCGATGCGCTATCAATCACTTTTGCATTTTTTGGCGCTTGAGCAACAATTTCTTCTGGCACGAGCGAGCCAGCGTAAATACACACGGGACTTTGCTTTATCAGATTTTGCCCCCGAACAGTGATAAGATCAGCAGCTCCGGGCCCTGCGCCAATGAAATAGACCTTCATTTTTCTGCTCCTTGTTTTTGTTGGCAAACCCCCACCTTTCTATCATACCCACGAGGAGTATAAGCAACCGCTTGCCCATCAGCACGCATAAGGCTTTTCGAATTTGTTGAGCCAAACAACACAATAGACATCATATCAACCTCGCAAGGATTAAAATCAATTAACTCA
>JAJRPR010000096.1 GCA_024280655.1 Alphaproteobacteria bacterium
GACAAATGCACGTGGCGTGGGACCCTGGAACGCTAGACGTTGCAAAAACCTTAGCACAAATGTTTGATGCACCTTTGCTTTATTCAACTATTTCACGCCTAGTAATTGATAAAAACCGCTCTCGTGATAGGAACGATTTAATCCCCTCAACAAGTGAATATATAAAAATTTCAGGCAATGAAAATATTAGCCAAAGCGAGCGTCAACAGCGAATTAATGATTATCACATTCCCTATCATAATGCCATTACTAATCTGCTTGATGAGCGAGAAGAGTTGGGAATAAATAGTGTAATAATGTCTATTCATTCTTTCACCCCAACCTATATGGGCATTAAGCGCCCATGGGAAATTGGGCTTATTCCTGGAATAGATGAGAGATTTACTAGGGCTATTTTTGAGGCGCTTATTGAGGATAAAACCCCAATGAATGTTGGCTGGAATGAACCTTATGCAGCAGATCATGGCGTGCATTACACAATGGATGTTCATTCGGACAAAAGAGGATTGCACGGCACAATGGTCGAAATCCGCAATAATGAAATTACTGATAAAAGCGGCACTGATAGATGGGCAGAAATATTGGGAAGTGCCATGAAAAGCGCAATAAATAAAATCTAAGTAATAATTGATTTTTTACTTGATGCTCTAGTTACTAGAGCTTTTACACTCTTTTTTTTTAATATAAATAAAAGAGTAAATTTTAATGGCAAAAGAAATAATATTACAAGTTGACGGCATGGATTGTGCCTCTTGCACCTCTAAAATCGAAGGGGTGGTTTGCGCTATTCCCGGAGTTGAAAATGTTTCACTTAATTATACTAATCAGAAATTAAAATTTGTAATTGATGAAAAAACTGGTGACGCAAAAAAAGTTTTAAATGCGGTAAAACAACTTGGTTATAAGGTTAGTAATTATGGCGAAACACCAAATCCTGCTGATTTACATTGGTGGCAAACTGGCAAGGGACGTCTAACTATTATTTCTGGTATTTTGTTGGGCATTGCTTGGATTTTAGCTTTCACGCTTAAGGAATATGCCGAATATGCTTTTGCTGGTGCGGCGCTATTGGCGCTTGCTCCTATGGCAAAAAAGGCGTTTTTAAGCGCCAAAGCAGGGCAGCCATTTTCTATTGAAACATTAGTTACTATTGCAGTTATTGGCGCAATAATTATTGGCGAAGCAACTGAGGCAGCGGTTGTTGTGTTTTTGTTTTCCATTGGCGAATTACTTGAAATGATAGCAGCTGCAAAGGCTCGAAAATCGGTGCAAGCATTAGCTGATTTAGTACCAAAAAGTGCTTTTTTAATTACCAAAGATGGAGTTAAAGAAGTTCAGGCAGAGATATTAAAAGTTGGTGATATAATTGAAGTGCGCCCCGGTGGCCGTATTCCAGCTGATGGGATAATTTCGCAAGGTCAAAGCGCAATAGATGAAGCGGCAATTACTGGCGAATCGGTGCCAAAACTTAAAAAAATTGGGGACGATGTTTTTGCAGGATCGATAAATGCCGATCAGCTAATTCTTATAAAGGTTGAAAAAAGCGCACAAAATAATATGATTTCTCGCATTTTAGAAATGGTAGAAGAAGCGCAAGCCGCAAAATCACCTACCGCAAGATTTATTGATAGATTTTCAAATTATTACACTCCTGCCATTATTTTAGTTTCAGCGCTCATAGTTGTTGTGCCGCCATTGTTTTTTGGTGGCGATTGGGGGCAATGGACATATAAGGGCTTGGCAATTTTACTTATTGGTTGCCCTTGTGCGTTGGTTCTTTCTCCCCCTGCCGCTATTACGTCTGGCATTTCCGCTGGCGCAAAAAACGGACTTTTAATGAAAGGCGGCGTTGTTTTAGAGGCCATTGGCAAAGTAAAGCAAATTGCCTTTGATAAAACTGGAACGCTTACTACGGGCAAGCCTGTTGTAACCGATGTAAAGATTTATTCTGGTGAAGAAAAAGATATGCTAGCGCTTGCTGGCGCTGTTGAGGCTGGCTCATCGCACCCATTAGCTTTGGCAATTCTTGAAGAAGTACAATCTAAAAAAGTTACAATTCCAAAGGCCACAGATTCTAAATCGCTAAATGGTCGTGGAGTGCAAGCAATGGTTAGCGGTAAAGATATTGTTGTTGCTTCCCCTCGTTATGCGGCTGAAATAAGTAGCCTAACTAAAGCGCAAAATGAAGAAATTGCAACCCTTGAAGGAGAAGGCAAAACCGTTGCCGTTACTATTGCAAATAAAAAAGTGCTTGGCATTTTCGCCATGCGTGATGAATTAAGAGACGATGCTATTTCCTCGATGAAGGAGCTTAATGAATTAGGAATTACATCAATTATGCTCACTGGTGATAATCAGCGCACGGGCGAGGCACTAGCTAAAGAACTCAATATTGCCGTTAAGGCTGAACTAATGCCGCAAGATAAATTAAACTTTATTGCAAAGCTAAAACAAAAGGGAACGGTTGCAATGGTTGGTGATGGCATTAATGATGCACCAGCTTTAGCAAGTGCTGATGTTGGCATAGCCATGGGGGGCGGAACGGACGTGGCGCTTGAAACAGCCGATGCTGCATTGCTACATGAAAGAGTTAGTGATGTGCCAGACCTCATCAACCTTTCACGTGCCACAATGAATAATATTTATCAAAATATCACAATGGCTTTGGGCTTAAAGGCGGTGTTTTTAGTAACTACTTTATTTGGAATAACATCTTTATGGATGGCAATTTTGGCCGATACTGGAGCTACGGTTTTAGTAACAATGAACGCCTTGCGCCTATTAGGATATCGCTCAAGAAAATGATGTAGATCAATGCAATTATAAAGACATTCTATATGCTAAGCAAAATAAACATTTTGGAGATTTTTGATGCAGCTGATTAAAACACTAAGTTTAGGAATTTTATTTGCTGGGTTTGCTTTTAGCAATTCAGCAAGTGCTAGTGAAATGGATTCTATAATCGTCTATAAAACTCCATATTGTGGCTGTTGCACAGGTTGGGCTGAAGCCGTATCTGAGGCTGGGTTTTCGGTTGAAGTAATTGATTTAGAGGATTTAGAAAACATAAAAAAATTCGCAAATGTCACTGATGAATTAGCAGGTTGTCATACGGCGGTTTTTGGAGATTATATTCTTGAAGGTCATGTACCGCTAGAAGCGATTGATAGGTTAATCGCTGAACAACCAGATATTAGAGGATTAGCAACACCGGGAATGCCAGCAGGATCGCTTGGTATGGGCTATGATGAGAGTGCAAGATATGACGTGTTTGCCTTTAGTGCTGACATAACGCAAGAGCCAACCCTGTTTTATCAGGTGGGGAGCTAGTTTCTCTTGTCATTTAACAGGCCATAACCCGTAATTTTCACCTAATAATCAGTGAGGTCTTTTTCACGTGAATAGGGTTGATCCTTTACCTCTTTAGTTACGGCCTGCCCACAAAACCCTGTGTGATCAAGACTGCTCACGCTATGTTGTGGATTACCATAAAGCTCCCAACCTTCGCTAAGTGCTTTTGTAACTCTGTGACAAAAATCAGCGTTGTCTTTGCCAGTTAGAAATCTATAAATTAGCATTTTACTCTCCTAGTTTTAATGCACTATCAAGTGCTAATTCCACCATATCTTTTAGCGATGACTGACGCTCGCTGGCGTTAATATGCGCTCCTGTGACCAAGCAATCACTCATGGTACATATTGCAAGCGCTTTTGCATCAAAACGAGCCGCCAGCGTATAAAGCGCCGCCGCTTCCATTTCAACTGCTAACACGCCATGTTTTGGTAAATCACCATAAGATTTAACACCATTTGGCACATAAAAAATATCAGATGAAACAACAGATGCCACATGGGTTTTATAACCACGAGATTTTGATAGGCTTACAGCTGCCTCTAATAAATCATAATCAGCAAATGGGGCATAATGATAGGGTGCAAAACAATCGTTCATTGAACTATCGGTAGCAGCGCTTATTGCTATAATAATATCACGCACCTTAACTTTTTCGCTAAGCCCACCAGCTGTGCCAACTCTTATAAGATTTTTCACCTGATAAACATCAAGCAATTCATGGATATATATCGCAGCAGAGGCCTGCCCCATGCCAGTTGCTTGTACTGAGACGTCCATTCCCTTCCATTTTCCGGTAAATCCCAAACAATTACGCACCCCATTTACTTGTCTAGCATCTTCAAAAAAATTCTCAGCAATCCATTTAGCACGTAAAGGATCACCAGGTAAAAGTACAGTTTTGGCATAATCACCTTTTTTAGCTTCATTATGTGGGGTCATTTTACTCTTCCTTTAACTCTAATAACTCTAATAACTCTAACTTTTATTTGGGCTTAATATACTACGTAGATTTTGTTCGTCCACACAAAAGTGACAAATAAATGAGAATGAAAAATACTATAATTTAACTCAAGTGCTTGACCAAGTACTATCTATGCGTCATTTAATGTTTTAAATAATTTGAAGTAAAAATAGGAATTGAGCAAATGGAAAAATTTGTCGCTTTTAGCGGAGTAGCCGCCCCAATGCCTACTGTAAATATTGACACGGATATGATTATCCCAAAGCAATATCTTAAAACTATTAAGCGCACAGGGCTTGGCACGGCGCTTTTTTCTGAAATGCGCTATTATGAAGATGGCAGTGAGAACCCTGATTTTGTACTCAATAAACCAGCCTATAAAAATGCCAATATTATAATTACTGGTGATAATTTTGGTTGTGGCTCAAGCCGAGAACATGCGCCTTGGGCAATAAAAGATTTTGGTATCAAGGCAATTATCTCAACTAGCTTTGCTGATATTTTTTATAATAATTGCTTTAAGAACGCTATTTTGCCAATCATTGTGAGTGAAGCGGAGCTTAATCTGTTGCTTGATGATGCCGCAAGAGGAGCAAACGCAACTCTTGATATTGATTTAGAGCAACAAACAATAAAAGGGCCAGATGGCGGCACTATTAAATTTAATATTGAGCAAGGGAATAAAGAAAAATTACTTGAAGGGCTTGATGATATTGCAACCACGCTAAAAAGTGAGAGCAAAATTGGCGCTTATGAGAAAAAATTACAACAAGAACAGGCTTGGATTTAGCAAGTTTGGATTTAGTGGGCTTTTGGTTCTTTTTAGCCTTCCTCTTTATCCAAACCCCCACCCCAACCCTCCCCGCAAGGGGGAGGGGGAAGAAAGAGAAGCCCCGCATCCCGCACAACAAGGGGGGAAGGGGAAATAACTATCTCAAATGAAAGAAAAATATGTCTAAAAAATTATTATTATTACCCGGTGATGGTATTGGCACAGAAATTATGGCTGAAGTTGAAAAGCTAATTGCCTTTCTTAATGAAAGTAGAAAAGCTGGTTTTTCTTATGAAACTGGCTTAGTTGGCGGTGCGGCATATGATGAGCATGGGATCGCTATTTCCGAGCAGGATATGGAAAAAGCGCAAAGTGCTGATGCGGTGATTTTTGGTGCGGTTGGTGGGCCTCAATGGGATAATGTTCCCTATGATAAACGCCCAGAAGCTGGCCTTTTGCGCTTACGTAAAGATTTAGGTCTTTTTGCTAATTTGCGCCCTGCAATTTGTTATGAAGCACTAGCCGATGCTTCTGCATTAAAGCGTGAAATTGTTGAGGGTTTGGATATTTTAATCGTGCGTGAATTGACGGGCGGGGTTTATTTTGGTGAGCCAAAACAAATTATAGAACTTGGCGATAATGAAAATGGTAAAAATCAAAAACGTGCAGTGGACACGCAAGTCTATGAAACTTATGAGATTGATAGAATTGCCCGTGTTGCGTATGATATGGCGATGACACGTTCTAAAAAACTTCATTCAGCTGATAAGAAAAACGTAATGATCTCTGGTGTTTTATGGGACGAAGTGGTGCGTGAAGTTGCTGTTGATTATAGCGAAGTAGAGTTTAATCATATATTAGCTGATAATGCAGCAATGCAATTAGTGCGTAATCCAAAGCAATTTGACGTGATAGTTACTGATAATTTATTTGGTGATGTGCTTTCGGATACTGCCGCCATGTTAACAGGATCGCTTGGCATGTTGCCCTCAGCCTCGCTTGGTGCGCCAGATGAAAAAACGGGCAAACGCAAAGCTATGTATGAGCCTGTGCATGGCTCAGCCCCTGATATTGCTGGGCTTGGCATAGCCAACCCTATTGCCATGATTGCGTCTTTTGCTATGGCGCTTCGTTATTCATTTAATATGATTGAATTAGCAGATGAAGTAGAGGGGGCAATCGCTGGTGTGTTAGCAGATGGATTGCGTTCTGGTGATATTATGCAACAAGGTTGTAAAAAAGTAAGCACCGAACAAATGGGTGATGCAATTATTGCAAAACTAGTATAAGAGGATTTATGGGAAAGATTTTACAAAAACTATTAGCCTATTTTATGCTAAGCACTATTATCGTTTTTAGTGGTACTAGCAGTATTTTGGCACAAAATTCCCCAATTTCTGAAATCCGCTTAGGCATTGCGGCACATTCTGTTGATCGGCCAGGTCCAAATGATGAGCTGCTTAATTTTACCCGCCTTGAAGATATTGCATTTGAAGTTTTGTTTTTCTCACCAGATATTGATGCTTTTTCATGGATTGGCTCGCCAAAGATAAACCTTGGCACAACTATCAATATGAACGGGCGTGAAAGCAAAATCCACCTTGCACTAACTTGGCAATTACCAATATTTGAAACTGGATTTTTTGTTGAAGGCACGCTTGGCGCTGCTATTCATAATGGCGCA
>JAJRPR010000097.1 GCA_024280655.1 Alphaproteobacteria bacterium
CGAATAGATATTTCCTCCATTGCGCTTTCTAAATCACTATCTTTTGCAGTAAGGAAATCCGTTACTTCAAATAATTTAGGTATTGTGCCAAGTTTAATATATTTTAGTGCGCTTACTCTTAAGTCTGTAACATTTTCAAAAGCACCCATTTGTAACATCTTGCCCTCTAGCAATAATTGTGGCGCTAAAAAACTTTGCATGTCCTTATTTGCTGGCAAAAGTCCAGTTTTATAATCAATAATTTGCGCTTGCCCATCTACTAATAAATCAATTCTATCTACTTTCCCCCTTAAGGTGAATTGCTCATTATTAATTGGAAAGGTCCAACTACCTGAAATCTCGGCATAAGATTTTACAATGTTTTTTGCTTGCTTTTGCTCATATAAGATAAAGGCCTTTGCTACATCTTTAAAACGCTCAAACCATAATATTTCACGCTCAGGCATATCCCTTAAAACAGAAAATTCTTGGCGAGCAATGGCTAATAATTGCTCAAGCGCATCGGTGGCCAGCGGATCTATATTTTCCTTTATAAAACGCTCAAATATTGCATGAATTATATTGCCCCTCTCACGAACGCTTGGCTCTTGTCCTAAAGGCTCTAGCTGTTTTAAGCGCAATATATATTTAGCGTAAATATCGTAAGGGGAGCGAATTAGCTTTTCTATTTCAGTTATTGAAAGGCTTTTGGGCGCTTTGAACTTGGTGGAATAGGGTTTGGTCTGCTGGCTGGTTTTACCTGCTTAACAAAATCAATTTTTCTTGCAAGCCCTAACCATTTTTTGCCGTGTTTTAGAGAGAGATTTGTTTGCTCCTCACCAATAAAAGCAGTTAGGCGCAATAAAAACCGTGATATTTGCGCAGGGCTAGTACCAATATTTTGCGAATAAGAAATAATAATATGTTCATTGCCCATAGCATTTGCAAAATCATGTGCCGATTGCCCAAGACGTCGCTCAGCTGGCTCAAGCCCAGCACTAATTGTCATATTGCGGCTAAGCCAAGCACCGGGATCAGCAATTTTTGGCCAAACCGTTTCGTTTAAGCCCGCCAAAATAATAATTTCACGATTTTGCAAACGTGCCTCAAGCTGCCCCCAAATTGCAACATCTTGATTTATTGAGCGGGCAGAGCGAATATTAATATTAGCCATTAAGGCAATGATAGTTTTCTCAATAGAAGATTTTATTAGGGTTGGGCCACAATTATCATTGTCACCACTAGATTTTATTTCCTCAAGCCAATTATAAATTGGCAATAGATCTTGCGCAGTTTTGCTTTTTTGGCTCTCACTTGCTTGCTCATTTAATTTTGTAATTTCTTTAATTACTATATTTAGCGCCGTTGCAAGCTGATAAGTTGAAAAGGTTTTTTGCTTAAATAATTCAACCAATGGGCTTAAGCCATTTTCTAACCTATCTAATAGCTGGTTGATAATATCTGCTTGTTGCTCACTTAATCTAATATTGGCATATTTATTTTTGCCCGCAACATTAGCCTCAATGTGTTTTTTGATAGATTTAATGCCCATATTAGATGATTGCTCACGCAAAATTGCATATTCAAGCAGATCGGTAATATGGGCAATTTCTGCCCGTTGATAATTAAAACTAACAAATTGATTTCGTAAAAAAGCCACAAGATCAAGAGAAGAAAAATCAGAAACAATAAGCGCTAAGATCTGACGAACTAAGCGCCCACCCCTTGTTTGAAAAAGCGGCGTGCCAGCACTATCATCAACATCAATATTAAAGCGTTTAAGCTCTGAAATAATACGGCGAGCGAGGTTTCTATCAGGACAAACTATCCCAACTCTCTTTTTATCAATGATTGAGCTAAAGGTTGCAAGGGCAATGGAGCGTGCTTGTTCCTCATCATTTTTTGCTTCTATTATTTGCAGGTTTTTGAACGCTTTAGAAATTTCGCTCTCTACTAACTCTCTATTTTTAACCCAGGAGCTAGTGTCTTTTGCTAGGGCAAACGCATGCTTTATAATTTTTGTGCGTGAATTTTGCGGGGTGTTTGCTAATTCAACAAAACTATCTGGTAATTCTCCAAGCCGAGATAATAATTGCGCCAAGCCATATTGCGGGTGAGTATGTGGGTTTTTTATCTTATCATTTAGGTCATTAAACTCAACCTTGCTAAGGCTAATATCTAATCCCGGCAAGACAATTACACCTCTTGGTAATTTAGCAATAGATTTTAATAGATTTGCAGTTGCTGGAATTGAGCCAGTTGAGCCAGCGGCAATTACTGGCCTATCAATAAAGGTCTGATCTAGCACACTTGCTTGTCGCTTGAGTTGTAGATTACGCAAATCACTAGCATCAATGCGCCCAAATTCTTTTAATATTTTTGGCCAAGCATTAAGCGCAATATCAAGAAATTTAAGCGTTTCTTGCCAATAGGTGCTTAGGTTTTCTGGAGCGATATTTTTAAGATTATTGGGATTAATTTGCTCAATATGAATTGCATCAATAAGTTCAGTTAAACTATCTGCTAAACTAAGAACCTCACTGCTACTTGAAATAGAATTTTTATTATTAGTTTTCAGCCATTTCTCAATCAATGAAGAAAGCACCAAGCGCCGTTTCATATTTGAAATTGCTGGCGTAAAATCGGGCGCATCAAAGGGAGGTAAAAATGGCTCTTCTTCTTCGCTTTGCCCGCCAAAAACCCTAATATCAGGAAGCAATGTTGCGCCACCTAAGAGATTAGTAAATTCTTGCGCTAAAGCAAGACGTGCCCGAGAGGTTGGCAAAATTATAGTAATGTCGCTTAGCGCAAATGGTTTAGATAGATCCCAACCTTGCAATAAAGTGCCATCTAGGGTTTTTTTTGCTAGGATATTTAGAAAAGAAGCATGGGGCGCAATAGTAAAGAGATTTTGTTTTCTCATATTAGCTCCCTTTATTAGTTTTTGAATTTTTTATTAGTTTTTATTATTTATACCTGCTTGCTCAAGAGCAAGTTTTAATTTTGTAAAACTCTCAAATTCATTATAGCAAATAATTTTTGCTATGCGCCCATTTGCTTTTTTACTCAATTCCATCTCAATTTTGAAATTTGCAAATTTTGCCATTTGAGGAGCATTTTGCCCCCATTCAACAATTATTATTGCTTCCATTTCATCAAGCAAACCTAATTCTTCAATTTCTGTTTCGTTATTTAGTCGATAAAGATCTGCATGAATTATTTTTATATTGCGCTTTTCATACGGTTGCACAAGAGCAAAGCTTGGGGAGGGGACTTCAAGATTTTCATCGTTAAAAAGATTGCGAATGAGCGCACGGGCAAGAGTTGTTTTGCCAACCCCAAGCCCTCCTTCAAGTAATATAATGTGGTTAGGCTCTATTATTTTCGCTATTATTTTTGCAAGCAAATTGGTGTGCTTTTCACTTGGTAAAAATATAGAAAGAGTGTTTTCTTTAGGCACTAATAACCTGCTCAATGCTATCTGCCTGCTCAGCGTTGCTTGCCTGCTCAGCGTTGCTTGGCAATGAAACAATTATTCTCGTTCCTTTTGGTTCACGCTTTTCAAGCAAAATTGAGCCAGAGTGTAAATTAACAAAGCTTTTAACGATTGCCAGACCCAAGCCTGCACCAGTTTGCTGCCCTTGTGAGGATTTTCTTTCAAATCGATTAAATAGAACAGCTTTCATTTCATCTGAAATACCTACCCCCTCATCTTCTATTGTAAAAATAATGCGATCATTATTTGAGGAGATATTTAACCAAACCCTAGACCCAACCTCAGAAAAGCGCATTGCATTTGCAAGTAAATTATAAAGAATTTGCACAATTCTGGTACTATCAGCAATTAGGGGCGGTAAATTATTTTCAATTTTTACTATTAAATTTATTTCAGCTTTCGTGCCAGCAAAATCATTCATGCTAACAAGTCCAGCTTTAGCACGTTCAACTAATTGCATAATATCAACTTGCTCAAAATCTAGCTCAGCAACCCCCGCATCAATAGTTGCAAGATCAAGAATATTATCTATTAAAATGCCAAGCCTTTGCGATGAGTTTTTAATATAAGAAGTATATTCTTGTTGTTTGTTATTTAGTTCTCCCGAAACACCAGAATCAAGCATATCGGCAAAACCAATAATATTAGTCAAAGGCGATCTTAATTCATAAGAGACGTTTTTAACAAAATCATCTTTGATCCTATCAGCAATAATTAAAGCTTCATTTCTCTCTTTTAACATGGTTTCAAAAGATATAGATTTTGTAACATCAACAAATGACATCATGCTTTGCCCATCAGGCAGGCGAGTAATTTTATAATCAATTACCCGTCCATCGCTTAGCTTTATACGCTCTGACTTATCTGACCTTGAGGAGCTAAGATCAATAATTGCCGCCTTAAGATCTTGCCATATTTGCTTGCCATCTTGGGGCATTGCTTTGGCGCAAAACTCACCAATTTCATCAATATGTAGATTTTTATCAAGCTCATTTAATGGTATCCCCCAAAGCATAGAGAGGCTAGGGTTTGAAAGGGTAAGTCTAGCATTTGTTCCAAAAACCGCAACGCCTTCACTTAAAGAATTAAGCGTTTCGCTTTGCACATTAACTAAAGCATTATGACGAGTTTCAAGTGCACGACTTTCGCTTATATCTTCAAAAATATATACAACACCTTTTTGCCTAGAAGCCGGAACTGCCTTAACGCTTAATATGCGCCCATCTGGCAAATACCATTCATTAATGCGGGAGTTTTCAAGCTGATAAGAAGCAAGATGATCTTTTCGCCATTTACGATAATTTACAACACTTGGAAGTAGGCTTTTTGTATGTAGCTTATTCAAAATAGCTGTTTCATTAACTCCCGAATTTAGCCATTTTTTATCAAGCCCAAAAAGCTCGCAATAGGCTTTGTTAAAATGACATAATTTTTGATCTTTATCAAAAACTGCAACAGGCAATGAAAAAGCATCGACATATGCAAAGCCATTATCATTATCAGTATTTTTTATGTCAGTTTGATTGTTTTGAGAAATTTTCAAAAACCCAGCGCTTCCACCTTCAATATTAAAGATAGTCATTTCTGAGCGATCGCCATTTGCTAAGTCTATTTGCTTTTTTACGCACTCAGAATTTTTTAATTGCGCAATTTGCTCATGTAGTAATTCTTTTGGAATAATTCCTGCCAAATTATCATTGCTATTTTGTTTGTTTAGCAATGCGCTATATTTGAGGTAAGCAGCATTTGAATAGACTAATTTACCATCTAAATTACAAATCCATGCTGGTTTGCTTAACAAGCCTAAAATAGATTTTGTGCTTGCGAAATCTGCAAATTGCGCAACATCTAATTGTGACAAAGAAGTAATATTAGAGCCTTGCGAAATAGCATGAATACGAATGGCCGCATTTCCAGCCATAATATGCCCAGAAATCCGTAAATTCTTGCCATTAAGCGAGGTTAAATCAACCTCAAATCCCATCGCCTTGTTTCTTAAAGCTTCAATATGGGATAGTAAAAAATTGCTATCCTCTAAGCTAAGCCAAGAATTATACTTTGTAATATTTTGTAAGGGCGCATCCATATCAAATATAATATTGCTTTGCCCATAAATTGTGGGTCTAATATTTGCAGCTGACCATACGATAAGAATTTGCGGAAGGCTGGCTAATAGATTTTCATGCCTATCTAAATTGGCACATAGATCTGCAATTTGCTGTTCTGCATTATCTTTTTGATCCTTTGCATTTTTACGAGCATTGCGCACTAAAATAGCGGCAACTAAGCCAAAGCCTAAAGCACCAAAAATTATAGCTAAAGGGGCTATTTGATTAATGTTTGATATTCCAAAAGGCACGCCAAACGCTGATGTAGCACTAAGCAATGTCAAACAGCTTGAGATAACAGCTAATTGTGACACTTTGTTCTTAGCGATATTATAGCGTTTCCGGAATTGTTCCGGTTCCATGTCTTACCCCTTATGATTGTAAGTCTTGCCCCTTAAGATTATAATTAAGAGCAATTAACCCCGAATCTCTTCAACATAGGCGAGCATGGAATCGCTCATCAAGAGGCAAAATGGCATTTAGGGGGAAAATAAACCCCTAAATGCACTTGACGAAACTAATATCTATAGTGTTCGGGCTTAAATGGACCGCTTTGGCTAACACCAATATAGTCAGCTTGCTGTTTTGTAAGCTTAGTTAGCTTAACTCCAAGCTTATCTAAATGCAGCATTGCAACTTTTTCATCTAGTAATTTTGGCAATATATGCACGCCAGCTTCATAATTTTCGGATTTTGTCCAAAGTTCAATTTGCGCCAAAGTTTGGTTGGCAAAAGAAGCGCTCATCACAAAGCTTGGATGACCCGTTGCATTGCCAAGATTTACCAAGCGACCTTGTGAGAGTAAAATAATGCGCTTGCCCTCATCAAGTTCAACAATATCAACTTGTGGTTTAACATTTGTCCATTTGAAATTTTGTAATTCGGCAACTTGGATTTCATTATCAAAATGCCCAATATTACAAACAATAGCCATATCTTTGAGTTTTTTCATATCATCGATTGAAACAATATCCTTATTGCCAGTTGTGGTGACAATAATATCGGCGCGATGTGCATCTTCTGCCAATCTTACAACTTCAAAACCATCCATTGCCGCTTGTAATGCACAAATAGGATCAACTTCTGTAACCAAAACTCTAGCGCCAGCGCCAGCAAGTGATTGTGCAGAACCCTTACCAACATCACCATAACCACAAACAATAGCCACCTTGCCTGCCATCATAGTGTCTGTGCCACGACGAATGGCATCAACCAAACTTTCACGACAGCCATATTTATTATCAAATTTAGATTTTGTAACGCTATCATTGACGTTAATCGCAGGGAATGGAAGATCACCCTTTTCATGTAATTGATAAAGACGCATAACACCTGTTGTGGTTTCTTCGGATACGCCTTTGATGTTTTTGCGAACGTTCGAGTAAAAATTAGGCTCTTTAGCTAATCTCTTTTTAATTTGAGCATAAAAATATGTCTCTTCTTCACTTTTTGGATGATCAAGCACACTTGGATCAGTTTCAGCTTTTGCGCCTAACAATACTAACATAGTAGCGTCTCCGCCATCATCTAGTATTAAATTAGCAGTTTCACCATTACCCCAGTCGATTATTTTATCGGCAAAATCCCAGTATTCTTCAAGTGTTTCACCCTTATGAGCAAAAACTGGAATGCCCGCTTTGGCAATCGCTGCCGCAGCATGATCTTGGGTTGAAAAAATATTGCAACTAGCCCAACGCACGTCTGCACCAAGTGCTACAAGAGTTTCAATAAGCACCGCAGTTTGAATTGTCATGTGTAAAGAGCCAGCAATGCGAGCGCCTTTAAGAGGTTGACTTGAAATATATTCTTTGCGAATTGCCATAAGACCCGGCATTTCAATTTCAGCCATTTCAATTTCTTTACGGCCAAAATCGGCTAGACTTATATCTTTAACTGCATAATCGGTAAAAGGCGCATTCATATTATTTTTCCTAAATGATGTTTGATTGAGCGGCGTTATACGCCTAGTTTTCCATTCTTACAAGAAAGATATAAAGAAATCTTTATATGATTGAATTATTATTTATTTTTTCTTGTGAATCATTCTCATCGTTCTCATCAAACCCAGCAGCAACCAATTCAACAATCGCTTCAAGTGCTTCACGAGCCTGATTGCCTGTTGCTCTAACAAGAATTGTTGAACCTTTTCCTGCGCCAAGCATCATCAATCCCATAATTGAGGTGCCGCCAACGCTAGTTCCTGATTTTTCAACACTTATTTTAGCGTCAAAGCGCTCAACGGTTCTAACAAAGCGAGCAGAAGCACGAGCGTGTAATCCACGATGATTACATATAGCTATGCGCTGACAAAGCGTTCTTGAACATGGATTAGAAATAGACATTAATTACCTAAAATATCATTAGCTACATTGATATATTTACGACCCGAATCTTGTGCTTCACGCACCGCATCACGTAAATCCATTTCTGATCGCACCCGAGCCAATTTCACCAACATAGGTAGGTTCACCCCAGCGATAACCTCAATATTACGATCTTGCATAATAGAAATAGCTAAATTTGAAGGCGTGCCGCCAAACATATCGGTTAATATTATTACGCCATCATCGCTATCAACCGCCTTTACGGCTTCAATAATATCATTGCGGCGCTCTTCCATATCATCATCTGGACCAATAGAAATAGCTTCGCAAGCTTCTTGAGGCCCAACTACATGCTCAAGGGCTGCATAAAATTCTTCCGCTAGACGACCATGTGTTACTAAAACCATTCCAAGCATTTTCTAATCCTAGTTGTTTTTTGTAATTGTTGACCGCTTATTTATTTGATGCAAGTAAAATTTTATCAGGTGTGAATTAAAA
>JAJRPR010000098.1 GCA_024280655.1 Alphaproteobacteria bacterium
GCGCTTTCTATGCGGGCGGCAACTGGCAAGCCAATTAAACTTATGGGGGTTGGTGAAAAATTAGATGCACTTGAAGATTTTCATCCCTCACGCATTGCCGATAGAATTTTAGGCAAGGGCGATATTGTTTCACTAGTTGAAAAAGCCTCGCAAAATGTTTCTGTCCAAGACGCTGAAAAAATGGCGAAGAAGCTGAAAAAAGGTATTTTTGATCTTAATGATCTTAAAGGCCAGCTTGAGCAAATGAAAAAAATGGGTGGTATGGGTAAAATGCTTGGGCTAATGCCGGGCATGGGTAAAATGAAAAAAGCCATTAGCGGAGCGAATTTAGAAGATAAGACTTTTGATCGTCAGGTAGCGATTATTAACTCAATGACTAAAAAGGAGCGTGAGCTTCCAGCTCTATTAAATGCTTCTCGGCGCAAAAGAATTGCTAAAGGTTCTGGGACAGAGGTTTCTGAAATTAATAAATTAATGAAACAACATCGCCAAATGGCTGACATGATGAAAAAAATGTCAAAAGGCGGTGGCATGGGAGCGCTTAGTTCAATGTTTGGTGGCGGCATGTCAAAAGGAATGGGTGCGCCAGATATGGGCGCTATGCCTAATATGGACGCTACGCAACTTGAGCGTATGGCACGTGAGATGGGGCTAGATCCAAGCGCAGCTATGGGGGAAAGCGCAGCTATGGGGGAAAGCGCCGCTATGGCAGAAGAGTTGCCGCAAGAAACTAAACAAATAGAACAACAAAAATCAATTTCACCGCCAACTTTACCCGGTTTAGGCTCTGGCTCAAATAAGCCACGTTTTCCTAATTTACCCGGTCTTGGAGGCGGCAATCCATTTAAAAAGAAATAACAATATTATTAAATCAACCCATTAAACCAAAGGAAAATATAATGGCACTAAAAATTCGTCTTGCTCGAGCAGGTTCAAAAAAACGCCCCTATTATCATATCGTAATAGCTGATGCTCGTGCGCCTCGTGATGGTCGCTTCATTGAGCGTATTGGCTCATATAGCCCACTATTACCAAAAGATAGCGTTGATCGGGTGAAAGTTAATGTTGAACGTGCAAAATACTGGCTTTCAGTTGGCGCACAAGCAACCGACCGTGTGGCTCGTTTTCTTGATGAGATCGGTTTGCTAAAACGTGAAGCACGCCAAAATCTTAAAAAAGGTGAACCCGGAGCAAAAGCAAAAGAGCGAGCGACAGAAAAAGCACAAGCAGTAGCTGATGCAAAAGTTGCTGAAGAGGAAGCAAAAAATGCTCCTAAAGAAGAAGTGTCAGCAGAAGAAACACCTGCTGAAGAAGCTCCTGCAGCAGACGCAAAAGCTGAATAAATGTCTGAACTTGATAAAGGTTCAAAAGATAGTCTTATTGTTGTGGGTCGCATTGGTGCGGCTCACGGCATTAAGGGTGCTCTAAAAGTTAAATCCTTTACCCAAAACCCACTTTCGCTTGGCGATTATGGAGCGTTACAGGATAAAGAAGGCAGGCAATATAATATTAAAAATATTCGCGTGCAAAAAAACTCTACTATTGTTCATTTTAAGGAAATAACTAATCGCAATTTGGCTGAAACGCTAAATGGGGTTGAGTTGTTTATTGAGCGTTCAATCCTGCCTTCTGATTTAGGGACAGAAGAATTTTATATTTTTGATCTCATTGGTATGGACGTAATGAGTGATAAAGGCGAATTAGCTGGCACTATATTAAATATTGAAAATTTTGGCGCTGGCGATTTATTAGAAATTTCACCGTTGATGGAAAATGGTGGTTTTTCAGATAATACTTATTACCTTGCTTTTACTAAGCAAAATGTCCCTGAAATTGACCTTAAAAAGCACTTTGTTAAAATAACCCCACCGATTGAAATTGTAGTGCAAAAAGGAGAGATAAGGGAAGCAGAAAAAGGAGCAGAAAAAATAGAGAGGCAAGATGATGAGCAAAGCTAAATTTCATGCTTCAATCATTAGTCTTTATCCTGAACTTTTCCCCGGAACGCTCGGTGCTTCGGTTATTGGGCGAGGTCTTAGAGAAAATCTATGGTCATTCGATACTATCAATTTAAGAGATTTTGGCACTGGCAAGCATAAGCAAGTTGATGATAGCCCAGCAGGCGGTGGCGCTGGCTTAGTGCTTAGGGCTGATGTGCTTGCAAAGGCCATAGATTTTGCCGCTCCTAAGGGGGATAATCGCAAGCGCTATTTGCTTAGCCCTCGTGGCAAGCCTTTTACGCAGAAATTAGCTAAAGAGTTGAGCCAGAGCGAGGGCGTTGTGCTAATTTGTGGGCGTTTTGAGGGCGTTGATCAACGGGTAATTGAGCAAAGAGATTTAGAGGAAATATCTATTGGTGATTATATTTTAGCTGGTGGTGAGGTTGGTGCAATGGTGATGCTTGAAGCTATTACTCGCCTTATTCCAAATGTGCTTGGCTCAAATGAAAGCATAATTGATGAGAGTTTTGAAAATGGCTTGCTCGAATATGATCAATATACTCGTCCTGTTGAGTTTGAGGGGCAAGAAATTCCCAACATTCTAACTTCTGGCAATCATCAAAAAATAAAACAATGGCGAGATGAGCAAAGTAAAGCTCTAACTACGTTACGCCGCCCTGATTTGATTAAAAAATGATGGTTTAATATTTTGCTTGGAATTGAATAGCAAATTCAAGCCTTCAATGATTCTTTTTTATAGACTTTTGCTATTTTCCCTTGTAAAGCCTTGCTTGACGAAGTTCCGTCCAATTAAGACCGGATGAAAAGGAGCAACTAACTGCTCTGGTAAACATCCCTAAGAAAAGATTATTTACGGAAAAACATTATGAATATTATTGAACAGCTCAACAAAGAGCAAGCTGAGGCGTTGGCAGCAAAACGTGAAATTCCTACCTTTTCAGCCGGTGATACGGTTAAAGTTTGGGTTAAAGTGCGTGAAGGCACTCGTGAGCGTTTGCAGGCTTATGAAGGTGTGGTAATTGCCCGTCAGGGTGCTGGTCTTATGGAAAGTTTTACGGTTCGTAAAATTTCTTATGGCGAGGGTGTGGAGCGTCTGTTCCCAATTTACTCACCAAATATTGACAGGATTGAAATTCTAAAACGTGGCAAGGTTCGCCGTGCTAAGCTTTATTATCTTCGTGATCGTCGTGGTAAATCAGCTCGTATTTTTGAAGCTACAAATTCTCGGATTAAAAAAATCCAAGATGGTGAGCGCAAATTAGCGGCAGAAGCACGTACTAAAAGAGAAAAAGAGCGTGAAGAAGCAGCTATTGCATTAGCGGCTGAGGCAAAGGCTAAAGAAGCAGAAGCTGCGGCGGCAAAAGCGGCGACAGCAAAAGCTAAAGAAGAAGCTAAAAGCGAATAGGCTTTTAGTTTTTAAGAGTTTTAGAGCCCAGTTTTTTAGCTGGGCTTTATTTTGCCTAAAATAGCTTTCATTGTGAAATGCTCAAGCGCTTCTGGGTTTGCTAGGGCGCTAGAATTTTTAACTTTATGCCCATGCAACACATCACGCACTGCAATTTCAGATATTTTGCCTGAGCGGGTTATTGGAATATCTGGCACGCTAAATATTTTTTGTGGCACGTGGCGAGGTGATGCGCCTGTTTTTATTATTTGTTTTATTTTTTCCCCAAGCTCAGCATTAAGTAAAATATCTTGTTTGAGTTTTACAAATAACCAAACTTCAACATCTGCCTCTATTTGTTTGCCTATGGCAACGCTTTCTATTATTTCAGGGATTTTAGCAATTTGGCGATATATTTCTGCTGTTCCAATGCGCACCCCACCCGGATTTAGTGTGGCATCTGAGCGACCAAGAATTGCAAAGCCACCATTATCATATCTTATTGCCCAATCGCCCTGCGCCCAGACACTCGGTGTCAAGGCATTTTGCATTTTTTCAAAACGAGAAAAATAAGCCTGTTCATAGAGCTCCCCTTTTTCATCGTCCCAAAACCCCAAAGGCATCGAGGGGTGGGCATTGCGACAGATTAATTCACCTGCCTGATTAATTATTGAATTGCCATCATCGTTCACCACATCAACATCTAAACCAAGCATTGCGCCCTGAATCTGACCACGAATAACTGGTTTTACTGGCCAGCCGCCTACAAAACAGGCACAAATATCAGTGCCCCCTGAAATAGAGGCGAGATGCACATTTCCAATATTTTCATATATATAATCAAAACCTATTGGGGAAAGTGGGCTGCCTGTCGAAAAAATGGCTTTTAATGAAGATAGGTCATAAGAATTTTTTGGTACTAATTGTTGTTTTTGACATTCATCAATATAGCGAGCCGATGTTCCAAAATGGGTGACTTTTTCTTTGGCAATTATTTCAAATAATCGTTTCTTATGAGGGTGAAAAACATTGCCATCAAATAGGACTAAACTTGCCCCGCTTGCCAAAGCGCTTAATTGCCAGTTCCACATCATCCAACCGCAAGTGGTGAAATAAAATAACCTATCACCCTTTGAAATATCACAATGTAATGTTTGTTCCTTTTTATGATTAAGCAA
>JAJRPR010000099.1 GCA_024280655.1 Alphaproteobacteria bacterium
AGCCACAAAGTGGCTCTGGACATATAATAACGACAGGCCTAACATGGCTATCGGCGGCATAACGCCAAAACAAAAGCTAGCCATAATGGCTACTTAAAACACTCTACTTATAAACGCCCCTAAATATGGGGGTATTACCGTTTCAACTTATCGGTATTTTGCTTCCTATAGTTGGATTATCTATATTATATTTCAGCCCAACAGCTGTGATAATGTCGTCTTTAGTTATAATCATTGCTTTTTCATTTGTGTTCATAAGCAATAGCTATTTAACAAGACTTGGAGAATTAAAGCCAATTCAATTTATCGCTAAAATAAGCTATCAGCTTTATCTCACGCACTGGCCGATTATTGTATTTTGGAAATATTGGACGCAAAGAGAATTAACTAGCTTAGAAATAGTAGTTATATTTATTCTCTCTGTAATTAGCGGTGCTTGGCTTTACCGATTTTCTTTGTGTCTAGTAGGTGAGAAATTCACAGCAAAGAAAACTATTATCGCTCTTGTTGCAGTTTTTCTGTCCTCAAGTTCGTTGCAATTTATCAGCTATAAAGGTGCTGAATGGCGTTTGCCTAATGAGCGTAAATTTGCAACTCCAAAAGAATTGCGAGATTTAGAGAGTGAATATTGCGGTAATACTCATATAATAGGTGAAATTGAATTAGGAGGCAAAGCAGACCAACCATTGGTCACTTGCGCTCGAAAAGTTGCTAAAAGCAAGCCTATATATGTTTTAGGTGATAGTCATGCCCGTCAACTTCTACCTGGACTAAGTGAGAGTTTTCCAAATAACACGATTGCCATTATGTATTTTACTGGTTGTTTAGCCCAGAGTGGACTTTTGGATTACAAACATGACTATGAAGGGCGTGAAATTATCGCAGATGCTTGTGTTAATAGAAATCAAAGAGCGCTTGAGTTCTTCAAAAATGAGCCACCCTCAACTATCATCATTCATCAATATAGCGGTTATAAGGGAGATGATTCTGATGAATGGCTAGAGGCTGCCGCTTATTTGATAGAGGAGTTGCAGACCTTTGGGCATAAAGTAAGTTGGGTAGGTTCGGTTTTGCGACCAGATATATTGGTGGCAGATTGTTTAACTGTTCCTGCGCTTTATTCAGATAAATATTTATCAAAACGATGCAAAGGAAAGCAAGAAGCAATAGATGAAGTATTTGAAAATAATATTAGATTAGGTGAAATATTTCCCAATAACTATATCAATATCAATAGCTTTTTTTGCAAAGAAGACAAAATAGAAAACTGTGAAGCCAGTAGAGATGGAAAGCCATTATTTAGAGATAAACATCATATGGCAGTTCCTGCTTCAATAAATTTAATAAAGCAAATTAAAAATGAGCTTTAAGGATCAAAAATATTTACTTTGACGTGCTCCCATTAAATAACACCATTTATTTCTGGAACTTTCTAACTATAATCCCAATCTTGAGAGAAGAAGGTTTTTATGAAAGTAAGTGAATTTAGCGAAGCATAAATTGCGGTTGCTTTGAAGTAGGGGGAAAAAGCTCACACCATTTGCAATACATCTGGATGCACAGCTATTCGGGTAGTTCGCCCCAACATATCTAACAATACCCAGACTCGTTGATCTGGGTTGATCTTTTCAACGGTTGCGACAAACTCGGCGAAGGGGCCACTGGACATTTTCACCATATCACCGACCTTGAGTGTCGGGGGTGGCAGTAACTTGCCGTCCTCATCGCAGCGCTGCATCAGCCTTGAGATCAAATCGAACGGTACTGGCTGGGGGTCTCCGCAAAAGTTGACCAACCTTGTGACCCCATAGGTGTTGTTAATGGCACTCCATCCTCCTTTCGAAATGTCAAATGCTACAAACAAATAACCTGAAAACAGTGGACGCAATGTAGTGATAAATTGACCTGATCTCCGTTTGGTTTCTTCTTGCATGGGTAGGAATGTTTGAAAGTTTTGCCGTCGCAGATTACGTACGGCAATCTTGTGGCAGTTCGGCTTGAACTGCGCCAGAAACCAAATGCTTTCTATTTGTAAGTGTTGCATGTATTCTCCTTTGAATCAATTAATGATGTGCCCCAGCTTTTATAGATACTTTGTTACTTCATTTTGCCATCATCAGTCTAGAAAAATGTGAGGTAAAGTGATTTTAGGGGTTTCCCCCAGAGAAAAAATCATATATTCGTTCGGACTTGAACTATTATGTTGATTGGTTCGAAAACAATGCTGTCAAACCTTTTTCAGAGGCTCATTAAGGTGAGTTTCCATGCGGTAGCTGTGTATCTTTGCGAACATCACAATGACAACAGGTTTCAATGTCTTATAAACGTAAAAGCCAGATTAGAGCCGAGGATATTCGTTTTCGCGTCTTGCGCTTTCTTGAGGGAAGTCCGGCCAGCAGCCAGCGCGACATTGCAAAAACTCTCGGTATCAGTCTTGGTGGTGTTAATTACTGCCTCAATGCGCTGATAGAAAAAGGCCACATCAAAATGCGTAATTTCCGAAAGTCGAATGACAAGCGGAAATATGTGTATTTTCTTACATCTAAGGGAATTGCAGAAAAGGCGGCGCTGACGGGGCGATTTTTGGCGCGCAAGATGCGGGAATATGAAGCACTGAGAGCGGAGATAGATGAGGTGCAAGCGGAACTACAATCTGAGAAAGAAGAGAAGTTTGCTCCATAGGCTTTTCTATACAAACCACATTTAATAAAATTGCGAGAGGAATGGTTGCGTTTGTGCCTTGTGCGAAATTTGATACGACTTGCAATGCATTGGGACAAATCTGCGATCTATATTCGACAAACGAATGCAAGAGCTACTTCAAAACCGCAAGGTATGAGGGCAATTAAAGGTACACGCTTTAACACATGAAAAAAAGAACAGATTGCAGGGTATGCGGTTCAAATGATCTTCGTATCATTTATGACTTTGGTCAACAGCCTCTTGCTGGCGAGTTCCCCTCTGAGCCAGAATCCATACGTCAAGCACGACGGCTTCCGCTTGAACTTGCACAATGTGATGTTTGCGGCTTATTGCAAGTGATAAATTTGCCTCCAATCGAAGATGTATTTCACGATAACTACCGCTATTCATCTTCAACCGTGCCAGCGCTTGTCAACCATTTTACTGCCTATGCTGGGTGGTTAGCCGAACGTTTGCCGAGGGGTGCAAGCATTCTCGAATTTGGCTGTAATGACGGGGTATTGCTTTCTCAGCTGATAAAAATGGGTTTTTCCTGCGTTGGCGTTGATGCATCCGATAATGTCACAGAATTGGCGCGAGCTAAGGGTGTCGAGGTTCATACTGCGTTTATGAACGAAACGCTGGTAAAGGAAAAAAATCTTGAGCGTAAATTTGATCTGGTAACCTGCTCAAACGTTCTGGCGCATATTGACGATTTGCACAGCGTTCTGAAATCTGTGCGCTTAGCGCTCAAGCCTAATGGTCTTTTTATGATCGAAGTGCACGCTGCAGATGCGTTGGTACGCGATATGCAATTTGAAACTGTGTATCATGAACATCAAAGTTATTACACCAAGTTGACTTTGCGCCGTATGATAGAGTCTGGTGGGTTTGCCTTTGAAGAATGTGTGAATACACCTATGCATGGCGGTGGGCTTCGCCTTGTTTGTCGGCGCGCTGACAGTAAACTCAAAGGGGGGGGTGCCCCGAAGTACAACCGTACCGAGAGGGTTGATGGTTTGCGTTTTGCTGCTGTTATTGAGCGCTGTGCTGATGATATCCGCCGCGCGGCAGACCAGTACGGCCCGCTAGATGGGTACGGTGCGGCTGGTCGGGCGCAAATGTTTGTGAATATGACACGAACAGCCGATTGTTTTGTGCAGGTCTTTGATGATAGTCCATTGCGCCAAGGACGTTATATCGTAGGGACTGACGTGCCAATTCGCCCATTCTCCAACAAAAACGGGAAAGCCGTTATTATCCTTGCTTGGAATTACGCACCTTCGATCGCCGATCGCATCAGGGATCACTATCAGGAAACCCTAACGGTTCTGCCGCAAAGGACTGTCTGGTAGTGCGTATTGCCCTCTTAGGGGTTAATGGCATGTTGGGTGCCGACCTGTTCAGGCACTTGGGCAGCTACCCCACACTGCAAGTTATGGGGCTGATGCGCGGCGACCCACGTGATACGATGATCGGTACCGTGCCTTCTAGCAAAAATACATCTATCGTAGGTGGTATTTCGTATTCAGAGGGCAAGTGTCTGGCTAAAGTTCTACGCGAGTTCGCACCCAATGTCATGGTTAATTGCATTGGGTGGCGTAAGCAGCCGCAAAACGCATCGCAAACTATCGAAATGATTGCCGCCAACGCTCTTTTGCCGCATCGGCTGGCTATGTTAGCTGGTGAAATCGGAGCTCGGCTGATCCATTTCAGCAGCGATGCAGTTTTTTCAGGGAAGCGCGGTCGTTACTTGGAACATGATGTGCCAGATCCAGTCGATGCCTATGGAGTTTCAAAACTGCTTGGCGAGCCTAATTACCCTCACTGTTTAATCCTGCGCACTTCGATGATTGGACATGTATCTAAAAAAAGTGATCAACTTGTAGATTGGCTTATCAGGCAAAAAGGCATCATCAACGGCTATCAAAAAACAGTTTTTTCAGGATTACCGACAATCGAAATTGCCTCGATTATGCGAACAATTCTACTACCACGAACCGAGTTGGTTGGCATCTGGAATCTGGCGGCTGCACCAATCAGTAAATTTGAATTGCTGAAAATGATTGTGGAGAAATACAATATCGATGTTGATGTCGTGCCAGTTGCTCATCCCACGTTTGATCGATCGCTCAATGCATCACGATTTCTTGATGCTACTGGTTATGTCGTAAAGCCTTGGCCGGAACTTATCGAACAAATGTACGAAAATTATAAAAATAACTTCTGACAATAAAAATATGGAGCGATTTACAATGTTTACGGACAAAACATTACTGATCACTGGGGGAACCGGATCATTTGGAAATACTGTCCTGCAAAGCCTGTTGGATCGTGGATGGAAGCAAATACGCATCTTTAGCCGCGATGAAAAAAACAGGAAGATATGCGTCTGTCGATTGATCGAGATTTTGTCAAGTTCTATATCGGGGACGTGCGAAATTATAACTCTGTTCAAGACGCGATGCGCGGTGTTGACTATGTTTTTCATGCCGCAGCACTAAAGCAAGTGCCATCGTGTGAGTTTTACCCTTTAGAGGCGGTGCGAACTAATGTTCTTGGTGCTGAAAACGTGATACGGGCAGCCATCTATCATGATGTTAAGCGTTGTGTTGTGTTGAGTACAGACAAGGCAGTATACCCGATAAACGCGATGGGTATGACAAAGGCGTTGATGGAAAAGGTGATGATTGCCCAGTCTCGGTTTTGTGAACCTGGCAAGACAGTACTCGTTGGTACACGTTATGGTAATGTTATGGGATCGAGAGGTTCTGTGATTCCGTTGTTTCTCGAACAGATTGCAAGAGGTGATGCGATTACCATCACTGATCCCAACATGACCCGTTTTTTGATGTCGTTGTACGATTCGGTTGATCTGGTGCTCCATGCTTTTGAGCATGCCAGTCCTGGGGATCTGCTGATCAAAAAATCTCCAGCATCTACGGTTGCTGATCTTGCCCAGGCGTTGATGCAACTTATGGGGAGGGAAGCTCCAATAAAAATTATCGGTACGCGTCATGGTGAAAAGCAACATGAAACATTAATTTCGCGTGAAGAGATTGCCAGAGCTGAGGATCAGGGGCAGTATTATCGCATTCCTGCCGACGGTCGTGATCTTAATTATAGCAAATATTCTGATGTAGGAGACCTGCAAACCACACAAACGGCGGACTATACCTCTGAAACTACTGATCGGTTGGATGTGGAACAAATTGTAAGTTTAATATCTGACTTACCGTATATTATGAAAATTCTTAATGATCTTAAAGCAGTCAGGTGATTGTTTTCGGGTTGCATGATTTGAGTTAGACATTGCGTATTCTTCACAACATAACTGCCAACTATCTGGGGCGAGCGTATTCGATAGCCGCAATCTATCTGTTCGTCCCGTTTTATGTAAAAATTCTGGGCATCGAAGCTTACGGTGTCATTGCCTTTTATACAATTTTGCTAACAATATCCGGGTTAGCAGATATTGGTCTGTCGGCAACTTTTGCACGCGAAGCGGCACGCTCTTCAGACAAAAGAAAACTACTCAATCTGCTATCGACAATTGAGCGTGTATTGTATCTGGCAACTGGGTTTGTCGCATTAATAATATTCTTTGGTGCGCAGTTCATTGCAGAAAACTGGCTTAATGCCGAGGGAAATTTAGATGTGCAAACCATCGTTTGGTCTTTGCGCATTATGGCGTTGATGATAATTCCTCAATTGGGAATTTCGCTATATACTGCAGGATTGATCGGTCTTCAAAGGCAGGTTAAAGCAAACATAATTCAATCGCTTTTTGTAACCTTTCGATCAGGATTGGTGGTATTACCGATTTTGTGGTGGCCGCAACTGCCGGTCTTTTTTGCCTGGCAGTTGGCCGCAACAATTGTGTTTGTTTTTATCATACGGGCATCTCTTGTGAAAGCTATGGGCTTTCCTAGACTGACGCTTGGGCATTTTGATCTCCTCATACTGAAAGCAAATATGGCATTTGCTGGCGGCATGTTATGGATTTCGGCTGTTGCAGGCATCAATACACAAATCGATAAGCTGTTCGTCAGCAAATTATTTGCTCTTACCGATTTCGGCTACTACACTCTTGCCAGTGCCTTGGCACAAGTTCCCGTAGCATTGGCAACGCCCATTGCTGTGGCATTTTATCCCTATGTAACTAAACTTGTTGCAAACGGGGATGCGGATCAAGAAAAATTTGCCTTCGAAACTTATGGCCAGTGGATTACACTTGTTGGGGCTACTGGTGCCATTGGCATATTCCTGTTTGCGCCCCAGCTATTGGCACTTTGGCTTCAAGATCCGACCCTGCCGCCATTAATTGCCGAGATATCTGGGTTGCTCGCAATTGGTAGCCTGTTCCTATGTTTGGCGATACCGTCCTACTACCTCGGCCTCGCGCATGGCCAAAGCGGCTTGATCGCCTTGCTGGCGACGATGACCTTGCTGCTTAGTATCCCTTCGACTATCGTGTCAATACAGGTGTGGGGACTTCGAGGCGCGGCGTTTCCGTGGATTGCGCTGAATCTGATCAATATGTTACTGGTGACCACATTCGTCAGTCGGCGCCATCTCGGGCGACACTACCTCTCTCGGCTTGCTCGCACCTTGGGATTGCCGGTAGGGTTTGCTCTGTTACCGCTTTTAGGAGCCCGGCTTATAGTCGATACAATCAATGCGTCGCCCTTTTTTGCCCTTGCCCTTGCGGGCGTAGGAGCGCTTTGTAGTCTTTTGGCATTTGGCGCCCTGCGCCACTTCAAATTGGTGGGCGAAAATGCCTCCACCTCGGCTAACGATATATCATAATTAAACAGGAGTTCACATGACTTTTTTTAGCAAAATCGCAACCAATCTCGGGTCAAGCTTTGGGGCGCCAACGATAAATGATCACCTCGATAAAATATTGGCTGACACTGAGGTCAATTTAGCCCTCGACATCGGATGTGGCATCACTTCTCACCTCACGCGATTTCGCCCGCGTATCAAAACTGTCGGGCTTGATGTGTTCACAATAAAACAAGCCACAGAATCCCTCGCGCATGACCATTACATTTCTGCTGATATCATCAACGACCCAGTAGAGAAGTTACAAGAGGAACTGGTGCGGCTCACAGGAAGTTCTAAGGCGAACTTGGTGACGTTGTTCGGTGTGATCGAACATCTGCCAAAGAAGGCAGGACTGGAGATGCTTGAGAAAATTGAATTATTGAGTGATCGCTATTTGTTGATCGATACACCCAACGGCTTCGTACCCCAAGGTCCTGAGTACGGCAATCCATACCAACGTCATCTGTCAGGTTGGTTTCCTAATGAGTTCGAAGGATATGGATATTCTGTTCACGGCTCTCTTGGAACTCGCTATCTCAGAGGATATATGGGTGAACCGCGTATCAAGATCCCTGGGTTGCGATTATTCGATAATGTTGTGATGGCTCGTCTCCTGATGACGCAACGATTTCCGCATCATGCCTTTAATATTTGCGCCATTAAGAATCTTCATGGTGTACCCGCGCGATACAAATCATACGATGATCCTCGCCGTCTCTAGGAAGTATTACACACAAGATCTTGTATAAGGAAGTAAAATAATTGCGTAAATTATACATTCCGATCATAGGGTTTATTGTATTTGGTTACATAATTACTACGCCCTTGTTTCTGCTCGCTGATATCTCAAGTAGAGCTCCTAGTCTCTATATAAGGGCAGCCGAAACTGGCCTCATTTTGCTGGTTATGCTTCTGTCAACTTTCAGCAAGAGAACCGTATTATTGCCGTTAATTTTCTTTTTCATGATCTATGGAATCAGGTTAATTGACGATGTGCTCGTTAAAAATATTCTGATGATATATCAGACGCCAACCTATGTGTTTGGATATTTCTTTGGTTTGACGATGATGCCAGTCATAGCTGTTTCATTGCTGTACCGACCCAGCGATACCCGTATTATTTTTCGCTATTTTCTATTCTTTCTTGTGGCGGCAAATATTTTATTGTTTATGTATGCGGTGGTTCGTGGAGATTTTACTGATGGCATATTTTCCGGTCGTATTCAGGAGGCGGGAGAAGTCGCAGGCAATACTGTGCTGGGTCCTATCTGGCTCGGATATGCGGGAGCAATGCTGGCCTCCATGTTGTTTGGTATATTTGCTACCAGTGGGGGAATTTCTCGCACTAGACTGATAGCTGGCATCGCCTTGATGGGTATTGCTGGTGCAAATATTCTGTTTGGATCATCTCGCGGGCCTATGGTAGGATTAGCTTTAGCAATATTATTGTTTCTGTTCAGGCCAGGTCGCGTGATGGCTGGCACCAAGAATTTTGTATCGCGCTGGAGAGGGTGGGCTATCACGCTGGGAGTAATCGGTCTTTCGGTGATTTTGATCATCTTTTCAAATGGTTCAATATTTTTAGTTGAGCGGTTCGCCTCAATGTATGAAGAGCGTCTTGGTGGTGGGACAGAATTACGTGACATCATCTTTGCGACCGCATGGCAGGACTTCTTGTCATCACCCATTATAGGTACAAGCTATGTCGTCTCCGTCGAGAATTGGATGCCCCATAATTTTATACTTGAATCCTTAATAGCTACGGGTGTGGTCGGGTCGGCATTTTTGTTCGTTGCTTTGGTGCTTGCGCTGAGAGGGCTGTTGCGACTGCTCGCAGGAGCGCATGGCCCCGAAGGGGTGTATGTCGGGCTTGCCGCAACTGTCCAGATTGCATTGGGGTTCACGTCAGGATCAATCAGCCAATCTCCTGGATTATGGATATTTATAGCTCTTGTTACGGTGATGGGAGCGCCCGATGCAAAGTCTAGAAAAATTACCAAACGCGCAAAGGAATACCAAGATGATGAAACCTGATGCAAGTCCCTTATTATCACTGGTTGTGCCAACCAAAAATCGGCAGGAGTATGCGATCAGTCTGCTTCAAGGCGTCCGGGCTTGCGAGGCGCCGGAGTTGGAGGTAATTGTCCAGGACAATTCCGACGATACCACGCTCCAGGAACTTGTTTCTGGCTTGAATGATCCGCGCATCCGTTATTTTCATTGTGCCGAGCCGCTGAACATGCACCAGAACTTCGATCTGGCGATCAACAAGGCGAGAGGCGAGTATGTTTGTGCAATGGGCGACGACGACGGCATTATCATTCCAGCAGCGCTTGCCAGCCTGCACCGAGCAAAGTCCCGTGGCGCTGATGCTTTGCTGACCGAAATGTATTCATACTCCTGGCCGGGCATAGTGCACCGGATATGGGGGGACATGGGTGGCCCGGTCAGTTCCGCGCGCGTTTTTCCAGGGATCCGCGAGCAATTGCTTGATCCAGTGGTCGCGCTTGAAGAGTTATTCAGGCGCGGATCGGTTGGTGGTCTGGGCTTGCTGCCGCGCATTTATCATGGCTATGTTTCGCGCACGAGCCTGAACGCATTAAAAGAACATTGTGGCACTTATTTTCCGGGGAGCAGCCCTGACCTGGCCAACGCGGTAGCTTTGGTGCCTTTTGTTGATACAATGCTGTTTGACCCCAGTGTGACGCTTATTTCCGGTCATTCACCGCGCAGTGGCGGCGGCCAGGGTACGGCCGGGCAGCATCATGGCGAACTGGAGGATGTCAGCCATCTTCCACCAGAAACGCTCAATAATTGGGACCCGGCCATACCCCGCTTTTGGTCAGGCACAACAATCTATGCGCAAAGCGCGGTTGAAGCCGCCAGGGCGGTTGATTTGTCCCCCGCACAAACCTTCAACTACAAAGCGGTTTGCGTTGGCTGCCTTATCTATCAGCCGACGAAATATCGCAAACATATCCGTGCGGCGCTGCTTGCCACCGGGCAAGGCGGATCGTATCTTGGGCCTTCGCTTGCCGCAGGATATGTTGCGATGACTTTCCGTCGCTCGAAATCTTTCATCCGCAATTTCGCCATTTATTATCTCGGGATAGGTATATTGGGCCGCTTTGACAGTATCAAAGATATAATGATCCAGATGTCGCGCGGCTCGGACACATCATGATCAGCTTGACTATGAAGCGGTATTCGAGTGCTGAATATATAAAAAGCAGCCGCAACAATATGCGTAAAAATACATGAAAACCATTCTCATCTGCCAGAACGAGATCATGGCCTATCGCAAGCCGGTCTATAATGGGCTGGCGGAAGAGTATGAGGTGACGGTGTTGCACTCTGGGCAACCGAGCGTGGATGCGGGGGATCTATATCAGGAAATCATCGTGCCGCAAAAGCGTGTTGGGCCGTTTCACTTGCAACGTGGTGTTTCAATGCGCAAGAGAATGCAGCAATATGATGTTGTCATCGCCATGTTCGATCTGCGCTGGCCGTCTTATTTGCTTCCTCTGTTTTTTAAGCGGCGAGCTAAATACATACTTTGGGGGCATTGCAGGCAATTTTCATGGGGAATGAAATGACGATCACTTATTACTGGACGCGTATAATCAAGAAGTTTCAAGGTGCTGCGATAAAGAATTCAGCAATTCACTTGACTGCTAAAGTCGAGGCTGGTAGCATGTTTGTCAATTCTAGTATGAATAAACATTCATTTTGCGGTTATAATTGCAAAATAATAAACTGCGATATTGGTTCATTCACTTCTATTGCTGATGATGTAGTAATGGGAGTTGGTCATCACTCTTTGGAATGGGTAGCGATGTCTCCGGTTTTTTATGCGGGACGAGACAGCGTAAAAGCTAAATTTTCGACCCATGAATGGGAGCCAGTTAAAAGAATTACAATTGGTCACGATGTTTGGATTGGTGAAAAGGTGCTCATCAAACAAGGCCTTACGATCGGAACCGGCTCAGTAATTGGAATGGGAAGCATAGTAACCAAAAATGTGGGGCCCTACAGTATTGTTGCCGGAAATCCAGCCAGGTTAATTCGGGCAGGATTTGACGCAAAAATCGCAAAACGACTTGTCAAAAGCAATTGGTGGGATTTGAGTGATAAAAAGCTTCTTGACGCTGCGAAGTACATCAAGAATCCAGAGCAATTTCTGGAGGTTATTTCCAAATGAAAATATTACATTGTTGCCTTGCTAATTTCTATATAGATGACTACGGATACCAAGAAAACATACTTCCAAAGATGCATAAATTACAGGGGCATAAGGTAACAATACTGGCTTCGACAGAAACGTATCTTGATAATAAGACATTGGGATATGCAGAGCCCGGATCATATATCAACGAATTTGACATACCAGTGACACGTCTGCCTTATATTTCATATTTGCCAAAATTCCTTGTACGCAAACTACGACTTTATATCGGTACCAGGGAATTTATTGAAAAGATAAAGCCAGATATTATATTTCTACATGACTGTCAGTTTCTCAGTATTGCAGAAGTAAAAAAATATTGTGAGGAAAATTCACATGTCAAACTGTATGTGGATTCTCATACGGACTTCGTAAATAGCGGCAAAAACTGGATATCGAAAAATATACTACATGGGTTGATTTATAGGTGGTGCGCAAAGACCATTGAGCCCTATGTTACTAAATTCTATGGAACTCTTCCCGTTAGAAGTAAATTTCTCGAAAATGTATACGGGGTTGCAGCAAAAAAAATCCAATTACTGGAGTTTGGTGCCGATCATACAGTGGTTGATTGGTCAAAGAAGGATGAATTGCGAAAGGAAAGCAGAAGCAAACTTGGTCTGGAAAACAAATTCGTCTTGGTGAGCGGTGGAAAGATAGATGAAAGAAAAAATATCCATTTGCTGATGCAGGCGGTATCGGAGTTGAACAATGAAAATTTGACTTTGATTCTATTTGGCACTCCAACTGATAGCATGAGTTCTGTAGTAAAATCGCTATTACAAAAAAAAACAATTAAGTACATGGGTTGGGCGACAACAGCAGATATATATAATTATATGCTGGCGAGTGATTTAGCCATTTTCCCAGGTACGCATTCGATATTGTGGGAGCAGGCAATAGGTGTAGGGCTGCCTTGCATATTTAAGCGATGGCCGGGAATGGAGCATCTGGATTTAGGTGCTAATTGTCTTTTTCTTGAAGATAAACCCACGGTGCGGTCAATAAAAAAATCATTAACAACGATAATTGAGGATCCCAACTTGTTCCGGGAAATGAAGCAAAGTGCCGTGGAAAAAGGAATACCTCAATTTTCATATTATGAGATAGCAAAAAGGGCGATAGAACAATAGTGCCTGATAAGGCTTCCGGTTGACCAATGACGCCTACAACCAGAGATCAACTCACCACCGCCCGATCCGTCATTCGCCGCCAGTTTGTGCCGTCGGAAAATGCCATCACCGCGCCGCCGCTTTCGTCACTGACATAAATCATAGCGCCTTCGCCCACAGTCGCGGCACCCGGCAATGTCGTTATCGTATAAGAGCCCGTCCGCACGGGGCCATCAACATGCAGCTTGCAGGTCGGGGATGTTGTGCCAATCCCGAAATCACCCGCTTGGGTAATGCCCGCTCGGTAAGTACCTTCTGTCTCCCAGAAGACGCCGTAATAGGAGGAAAAGTGAAGAGCTGAATTTGAGAATGCTCCATCGCCAAGATTTTTGAACCCCAACACTCGCCCTTTGTTGTTTACGTAACTATAAAATGGTTCATTTGAATCCCACTGCTGGACAAAATCGGTGAAATAGCCCGTTGGGCTTGAGGGGTGGGATAGCCGAAAACCTGTGCTACTATTGATTTCTAATCCTTTGGCAGGGCTGTCTGTGCCGATACCTACCCGATTGTTTGTCGCATCAATGGTGATGTTTTCGTACCATGTACTGCCGTCTGCACTGGTCTTGAAATGAAAATTATTATCACCAGTGAGGCCTATTTCAGCCCGGCCAGACCAGTTGTCCTGAAACAGGAGTGATGCGGTATCGCCAACGGCGTTTTTGTTTAGCTTGGCCTGTATTCCGGCACCAGCATTAGAAAACAAAACCGCATCAGTTCGCACCGATAGCTTGTTGGTTGTATCCGCAGTTGCATTGATTCCTAGCAATGAAAGATTTTGCAATTCTGAGCCGATAATATCTCCCCAGTTTGCACCGTCATAGCTTTGCAAAATGCCTTCATCAATTATTTGACATGTCCAGCCCGTTTTAGGCGTATGAAAGATCCATGCGCCATCCTGATAGGCAGCAATTTGCCCATCATTGCCGCTCCATGCACCAGTTGCACTTGCGGCAACAAGGTAGCGGTCTCCTTCATCTGGCGATGCAGGTGGCGTTGCCAGATCACGATCCATAACCGCCAGCATGACTAAAGCGTCCAGCGCCCTGATCGCCTCGTTGTGAGTGACATGTTTTTGTGCCTGTGCCGCCATGATGTAGGGCAGATTCAAATTAGCAGTTATATCCATTTTTGGTTACTCCGTTATACGTTGACTGTTTTCATAACGATGATACTAGAAAGAATAGCGGTGGGGATTATTTTTTAGACCTACCAAAGGTGCATAAAATTCAGTTCCATATGAAGAAGGAAAACTAGGAATGAAAATAAGCTATGCTTCACTACTCTCCGATAAGATAAGCTCCCGTGCCGCAGTTATTGGCGTCATCGGTCTTGGCTATGTCGGATTGCCATTGGCTTCTACTATGGCGCGGGGGAAATTTCGCGTCTGCGGATTTGATGTGGACGAACAAAAGGTTACTATCCTTAATAAAGGTAATTCTTACATTGACGCAGTAAGCTCAGAGGAACTTGCCGGACACATTGAATCTGGATTGTTCCACGCGACGACCAATTTTGATGAACTCTTGGAATGTGATGTTATCATTATCTGCGTGCCAACACCCCTATCAAAGCAACGCGAACCAGATCTTTCGTATGTCGCTGCAACAGCGGAGACAATTAAAAATCGGTTGCGGCCAGGTCAGGCCATTATCCTTGAATCAACAACTTACCCTGGCACAACGATTGAGCTGTTGAAGCCAGTTTTAGAAGCGACTGGTCTAAAAAGTGGTCAAGATTTCTGGCTAGGATTTTCTCCCGAGCGCGAAGACCCAGGCAATAAGAACTTTCATACCATATCGATCCCGAAAGTCGTTAGTGGTGACGGGTCAGTGGCAAGAGAAATCATTAAGGACATCTACGATGCGGCATTTGAGAAAGTTGTTTCAGTGTCATCACCATCCACCGCTGAAGCCGTAAAAATAACAGAGAATGTTTTCCGAGCGGTCAATATTGCCCTAGTGAACGAACTGAAGGTCATCTTTAGCGAAATGGATATTGACATCTGGGAGGTTATCGATGCCGCAGCGACAAAGCCATTCGGATTTATGCCTTTTTATCCAGGACCTGGGCTTGGTGGACACTACATCCCCATTGATCCATTTTATTTAACTTGGAAGTCTCGGGAATTCGGATTACCAACCCGATTCATTGAGCTTGCTGGTGAAATCAATCTCTCGATGCCGCGCTACGTAATTGCTAACTTGGAAAAGGCGCTGGACTATTATCAGTCTGTTTCTCTCGGTAATGCGCGTGTTCTCCTGCTTGGTTTGGCCTATAAGAAAAATGTTTCCGACATCAGAGAAAGTCCAGCATTCGCCCTAATGGAAATTTTGACACAGCGTGGGACAAGTTTCGACTACCACGATCCTTATGTTCCAGAGATTCCAATGACCCGAGAACATTCACAGTTTGCTGGTAACAAGGGAGTGACGCTGACACCAAAGCTCTTGAAGGAATACAACGCAGTACTTGTATGTACCGATCACGACACGATCGATTATCAGATGATTGCCGACCACGCTGAGCTCTTGATCGATACCCGCAACGCATTTAAGAATCGCAGAATTGACGTTCAGAACCTAGTTAAAACGTAATTGGGTTCTCTTCGTCATTTTGATTATCTATTTTTTAAGACGATTAATTTTTGCGACGGGTTCAAGTTTCTGTTGCCGTCCCTAAATATAATCTTAGCGATGATTGATTCGGACGCTTAATTGCAAAATTAGGCAGACCATATCAATTTAAGAACTCTACGCTTAAATGAAACTAGCTTAGGGGCAAGGTCAGGCAGTGTCACCATATATCTCATAATTAGTTTATATGTGGTACTTTGCTTTTAGAATCTAATTATTGTAATAAATTGAAAGGTTTTTTATGACAAAATATAGAATCTGTTCAAACTGCGTTATGGATACTAGTGATAGTGCTATTTCATTTGATAATGATGGTCTATGTGATCATTGCTCAGGTTTCAGAGAGAATGTTTTACCAAACTGGTTTCCCAATGACGAAGGTAAACGTCGTGTTGCACAAATGGTTGATAAAATTAAGGAAGCTGGAAAGGGAAAGGAATTTGATTGTATTTTAGGCATGTCAGGCGGTATTGACAGTTCTTACATGCTACATCTTGTTGTAACTGAATTTGGCCTTAGGCCTCTTGTGTTTCATGTCGATGGCGGATGGAATACAGATATTGCGGTAAACAATATCCAAATGCTAGTCGAAAAACTGGATCTCGATCTTTATACTGAGGTTATCAATTGGCAAGAAATGAAAAATTTTCAACTATCGTTTTTCAAGTCTGGCGTACCTCATTTAGACATACCTCAAGATCATGCTTTCATTGCAACCCTATACCATTTTGCTAACAAAAATAGTATAAAATACATTATTAATGGCGGCAACTATTCAACTGAATGTGTTAGAAATCCATTGGAATGGCTTTATTACGGTACTGACATGGCTCAACTAAAAGATATTCAAGGTAAATTTGGCACAATCCCACTTAAAACATACCCATTTAGCTCTATCCTATTTCATAAAATTTATCTGCGTTATTTGCGTAGAATTAAGGTTGTAAAGCCACTGGATTTTTTACCCTATACAAAAGAAATGGCTATTGATACGCTTTCAACAAAATATGGTTGGAAGCCTTATCCTCAAAAACATTTTGAAAGCCGCTTCACTAAATTTTATGAGGGTTACTGGTTACCAACTAGGTTTGGGTATGACACACGACGCGTGCAATATTCATCACTAATTCTTACTGATCAAATGACACGCGAAGATGCTTTAGAGAAATTAAAACTGCCAGCTTATAGTCCTGAAACAATAGAAGAAGAATTTGAGTATATTGCTACTAAGCTAGGAATAAGTGCCAAAGAATTGCGCTCTTATCATGAAATGCCTCTTAAAACATACCGTGATTACAAAAATCAGGAAGCTATGTTCAATTTTGGAGCCAAAGTTTTGAATTTACTTGGAATTGAGAGAAATATAAAAAGGTAAATATGGCATGATAGGTATAATCGAATATGGGTCTGGCAATGTGTTTGCCATTATGAATATATTAAAGCAGCGCAAAATTGCTCATTTTTTATCAGGAGATCCAAAAAAATTGGCAAAAGCGGATCGCTATATTCTTCCTGGTGTAGGGGCTTTTGATCCAACAATGGAGAATCTTACCAGCTCTGGAATAGTTGATTGTTTGAATGAGCAGGTGCTGGAAAAAAGGAAAAAAGTCTTAGGAATTTGTGTGGGCATGCATCTTTTGGCAGAAGGTAGTGATGAAGGGGAGCGGCCAGGGCTTGGTTGGATTAAGGGTCGGGTACACCAAATTGATGAGCGAAGACTAAATACTCCTCCCCATCTTCCTCATATGGGTTGGAACGATATTCAGCTAACTGATAAGAGATCGCTGTTCTTTGGTGTGGATATTGATCATGGGTATTATTTTTTGCATAGTTATTATTTTGATCCAACTAACAAAGAGCATATAGCAGCAAGGGTTAATTATGGGTCAAGTATGCCTTGCGCTGTTGAGCGTGATAATATTTTTGGTGTGCAGTTCCACCCCGAAAAAAGCCATTCTAATGGCGTGCGTCTTTTGCAAAATTTTGCGGAGATGCTATGATGTTGAGATCTCGGATTATTCCCTGCCTTTTGCTACGTGATAAAGGCCTTGTTAAAACACAACAATTCAAGAATGCTAAATATGTTGGTGACCCAATTAATGCTGTTAAAATATTTAATGAAAAACAAGTTGATGAACTAACTATTTTTGATATTGATGCCACAGTAAATGGCTCAGAACCTGACTATGAACATTTGAAAAGCATTGCTATCGAAAGCCGAATGCCATTATGCTATGGGGGAGGTATTACTTCAGCTAAACAAGCAGCAAAAATAATTTCTCTTGGTTATGAAAAAATTTCAATTAGTGCTGCAGCAATCTCTCGTCCTGCCCTAATACAAGAAATGGCTGACACTATTGGTCGTCAAAGTGTTGTTGTTACTATTGATGTAAAAAAAGGGAAACTGCTGACTAGCCATACGATTTATACCCATAATGGGCAACAAAAAAACAAAGTTAAACTATTAGATTTTGTTAGCAAGGCAGCTGATCTTGGCGCAGGTGAAATTGTTATAAATTCGATTGATAGAGATGGAATGATGCAAGGTTACGATCTTGAACTCGCTAAAATAATTCGTAATCAAGTTACAACTCCTTTGACTTTTCTAGGAGGTGCTGGCAGTACCAAAGATATGTCAGATTTAATTAAAAGCGTTGGTGTCGTTGGTGCGGCGGCTGGTTCTTTTTTTGTCTTTAAGGGTATATATCGTGCCGTATTAATCAACTACGCACGCCCATAGACAACAGATATAGGTTATATTCTTAATGAAACAAATACTTCAAAATCTTTCAAATGGTAAGTCAGAACTTGTTACTGCCCCTGCCCCAAAAGTAACAATTGGCACATTGTTGATTGATACTACTATCTCTCTTATTTCTACTGGCACCGAGCGTATGCTGGTTGATTTTGGCACGGCAAATATGTTGCAAAAGGCAAAATCTCAGCCAGATAAGGTTAAGCAAGTGCTTAAAAAAGCTCAAACTGATGGAGTGATGACGACTATTGATGCAGTACGTTCAAAACTTGGTCAGCCAATTCCATTAGGTTATAGCAATGTAGGTCAAATAAGAACAGTTGGCGCTGGCGTTAAAGACTTTCGCAAGGGAGATAGAATTGTCTCTAATGGTGCTCATGCAGATGTAGTGCGAGTGCCAGAAAATCTTTGTGCTAAAATTCCTGAGAATGTTAGTGATGAAACAGCCTCTTTTACAGTGGTTGGCGCTATCGGGTTGCAAGGTATCAGATTAGCTGAACCTACACTTGGCGAAGCATTTGTTGTTATTGGTGTTGGGCTTATTGGGCTTTTAACTGTGCAGCTTTTACGCGCTCATGGCTGTCGTGTGTTAGCTATTGATTTTGATAAAGAAAAACTAAAATTAGCTTCCAAATTTGGTGCGCAAATATGTAATCTTTCCTCTGGTCAAGACCCCATCGCCATTGCTATGGAGTTTAGTCGTGGCGCAGGAGTTGACGGAGTGATCATCACCGCTTCAACAAAATCTTCAGATCCTGTTACGCAAGCCGCACAAATGTCACGTCAACGTGGGCGTAGTATTTTGGTCGGAGTTACTGGTCTTGAATTAAATCGTGCAGATTTCTATAATAAAGAGCTTAGTTTTCAAGTGTCCTGCTCTTATGGTCCAGGGCGTTATGATCCATCTTATGAAGAAGATGGCAATGATTACCCAATTGGCTTTGTTCGCTGGACAGAGCAAAGAAATTTCGTAGCTGTTTTAGACATGATGGCAAGTGGGCAGCTTGATGTTTCCTCGCTCATTTCACATCGATTTGATTTTGAAGAAGCCCCTAAGGCTTATGACTTGCTAACTACCGATAAATCTGCTCTTGGAATATTACTTCAATATAATCACAGCATTAAAGACCGACATATTGATGTGGTTTCACTAAGCGATAATACTCCAAAATTAAATAACGATCCTATTGTTGGTTTTATTGGCGCAGGCAATTATGCTTCACGCATGTTGATACCAGCATTTAAAAGTGCTGGGGCTTTTCTGCATACTATCGCCTCTTCAGGTGGCACTAATGGTGTGGTGCATGGCAAGCGCTTGGGTTTTTCTAATGCCTCATCTAATGCAGACAATTTAATTTCAAATAGTGAAATAAACACACTTGCAATAGTTACTCGCCATAATAGCCACGCAGATTTGACTGCAAAGGCTTTGAATGCTGGCAAGCATGTTTTTGTTGAAAAGCCGCTAGCAATGACACTAAAAGAGCTTTCTAAGGTCGAAAAAGCATATAATAATGCCAATCAGCACTTGATGGTTGGCTTCAACCGACGTTTTGCGCCGCAAGTGCAAACAATGAAGAAATTGTTAGATAATGCGAGCGAGCCAAAGAGTTTTATTATGTTAATGAATGCTGGCTCTATTCCAGCAGATCACTGGACGCAAGATTCTGAAATTGGTGGAGGAAGAATAATTGGTGAAGCCTGTCACTATATTGATTTAATGCGCTTTTTAGCAGGGTCTGAAATAGTTTCAGTTCAGGCAAGAAGAATGGGAGATAATGATGGTGTTGAAGTAAGCGAAGATAAAGCATCAATTACTTTGGGTTTTGCTGATGGATCATTTGGCACAATTCATTATTTTGCTAATGGCGCGGCTTCTTTTCCAAAAGAACGAATAGAAATCTTTGCAGCTGGCAAAGTGTTGCAGTTAGATAATTTTCTAAAGCTAAAGGGCTATGGCTGGAAAGGTTTTAAAAAGCAAAACCTAATGCGTCAAGACAAAGGTCAAAATGCCTGCTCAGCAGCTTTCTTAAACGCCATTAAAACAGGCACACAAACACCCATTCCTGCATCTGAGTTATTTGAGGTTGCGAAGGTGAGTATAGAAGTTGCTGAGGGTTTAAGAGATTTATCACAATTCTCGAAAGTGTAACAAATGCTAAGCAAAGCTCTTCTATATTGGCATACAATCAAATACCTTAAAGCTAAACAAATTTTCTTTAGAATATGGAAGAAAATATATAAACCTCGACTAGAGATAATAAATGTTTCATCTCTTAAAATCCAGAATGCTGTTGGTTGGAAGAAGCCAATTAAAGCAAAGCAAACAATATTTGGGGTAGGTGAATTCATTTTTCTTGGGCAATCAGGAACCTTAAAAGAAATTGGCTGGAATGGTTCTGAAAGAGAAAAATTATGGAGATATAACCAACATTATTTTTCTGATTTGATGGCAGAGAATGCTGATGAACGAGTAATACTTCATAGTAACCTTATTAAATCTTGGATTAAAAATAATCCGCCTAGTATTGGTGTCGGCTGGGAGCCATATCCATGCTCCTTACGAATAGTAAATTGGATAAAATGGTCACTAAATGGAAATGAACTTGGTAATGTTGAAATAAATAGTCTTGCTAATCAAGCCAGTTGGTTAGCAAAAAACCTTGAATGGCATATACTTGGCAACCATCTTTTTGCAAATGCAAAAGCCCTCATTTTTGCAGGGCTTTGTGTCGAACATTCACAAGCAAAAAAGTGGCTAGATAAAGGGCTTAATATCCTTAAAAAGGAATTCCCTGAACAAATACTTAGTGATGGCGGGCATTTTGAACTCAGCCCTATGTATCATATAATAGTTATGGAAGATGTTCTTGATCTAATAAATATTTGCCGATGTTTTGAAAATGAATTGTCGAATGAACAAAAGACACAAGTAAAAACTTGGGAGTTGATGATCCCAACTATGCAATTTTGGTTAGAAACAATGTGTCATCCAGATAGTGATATTTCATTATTTAATGATTCAGCATTTGAAATTGCCCCTCATCCAGAGCAGATTCGACGCTATGTAAGTCGTTTAAATATTTCAACAGAAATTACTAAAGATAAAATTAACTATTTAATAAAAAGTGGTTACATTAGGCTTGAAAACAAGCATGTAGTTTTATTAACAGATGTTGCGTCAGTTGGGCCAGATTATCTGCCAGGTCATGCACATGCTGATACATTAAGTTTTGAAATGTCCCTAAATAAGAAGCGTATAATATGCAATTCAGGAACTTCTATCTATGGAAAAAGTTCCGAACGGCTAAGACAAAGATCTACTGCTGCACATTCAACATTAGAAATAGATAAAAAAAACTCTTCTGAAGTTTGGGGCGGATTTAGAGTAGCACGCAGAGCAAAAGTTTTTGGGATTAAAACTAAAAAAACAGATGCTATATTGTATGCAGAGGCTACTCATGATGGATATAATAGGCTTGGTAAAAATTTACTACACAAAAGGTCATGGATATTAAAGAATAAAGACTTATGTATTAAAGACAATGTTTTTGGTTATGGTAATCACGAAGTTGCAATATATTATTACTTTACACCAGGCTGGAAACCTTCAATTAAAGAAGCTAACAAAATACTCGTGCGGAATGCTGATAATGATCAATGCCAAATCAAAATTATATGTGAGAAGGATATAAAAATCAGTATAGATCCAACTACTTACCACCCCACTTTTGGAACTTCGATACCAAACTGGCGCTTACGAATTTCTTTTTTAGGTATAGTTCCATTAGAGATAAAAACTTTGATAGAGTGGAAATAGAATATGAGAATTCTAATTCTAAGTTTTTACTACCCCCCAGATCTTTGTGCTGGTTCATTCCGTGTAAAAGCGTTAGAACAGGCACTTTGCAATATGGCAGACGAAAATTTATATATAGATATTATAACAACGATGCCAAATAGGTATAATTCTTTCGCAGTAGATGTTGATGAAGTAGAAAAAACGCAAAATACTTCTATAACTCGTGTGAATTTGCCATCTCATAAGAGTGGTATGCTGGATCAATCTTTAGCTTTTGCAACTTATGCAAAAAAAGTATTGCACGAAACTAATAACAAAGAATGGGATGTAGTTGTAGCAACCTCTTCGCGTTTAATGACTGCTGTGCTTGGCCAAAAAATAGCAACCAAAACAAAAGCGCATCTATACTTAGATATTCGTGACCTATTCACAGATACAATGGCGGATATACTAAATAAAAATATTTCTACTATTCTTATGCCAGTTTTTCGCTGGTTAGAAAAACGCACTTTTTTGAAAGCAGATCGCATTAATCTTGTGTCTGAAGGTTTTTTATCACACGCTATGGCAGTATCACCAAAGCATGATTATAGGTTATTTACAAATGGTATTGATGAAGAGTTTCTGAAGATAGACTTTACCAAACAAAATAAAGAAACTTCTTCCCTTCCACTTATCGTATATGCTGGAAATATGGGGGAGGGGCAAGGTTTGCATAATATCTTACCTAAAGCACTCAAATTGCTAGATGGTAAAGTTAGATTTCGATTGCTGGGTGATGGCGGCAAACGCAATCAATTGGAAGATGCATTTAAAAAAGAAAATATCTCAAATGTTGAACTACTCAATCCCATACCACGAAAAGAACTTTTCGCTCAATACCAAGAAGCAGACATTTTGTTTCTCCATCTTAATGACTATTCTGCATTTCATAAAGTATTGCCTTCAAAAATATTTGAATACGCAGCTACAGGCAAACCAATTCTAGCAGGAGTTGCTGGTTATGCAGCTGATTTTTTAAATAAAGAAGTTGAAGGTAGCCAAGTTTTTTCTCCTTGTGATGAAGTTGGAATGGTACATGCTACTAATAATATTCTTTCTCTTGATTCACATTTTAACAGAGATGAATTTTGCAAAAAATTTGCCCGCAATACAATTATGCAAAAAATGGCAATTGACATTCTGCAGTTAGGTGAAGGCTAATTTCTTAGTAAAAAAGCATTATTGTTTTACTTTATCTCCTTGCCCACGACCAGTTGCTGTTGCGAGTATTATTTTTATGTCCATGGTAATGCTACGCAAGTCCAGATATTTAGTATCTAGTTTAGCTAACCGTTTAGGATCACTCATATCTATACCTCTTATTTGCGCCAATCCAGTTATTCCACCTTTTACATCTAAAACACCCAGCTTTTCTCGCTCTGAAATAAGTTCCTTTTGCACTGGCAAGCAAGGACGTGGACCAACAAGAGAGAGTTCATTTTTAATGATATTCCATACTTGAGGTAATTCGTCTATTTTAGTTTTTCGCAGAATTTTTCCTATTTTAGTGACAGAAGAAACTGATACTTCATGCGTGCCTGCTTGTTTTGTGCCAATAGTCATGGTTCTAAATTTATAGCAGATAAATGATTCCCCATTCTTCCCAATTCGTTCTTGGGCAAATATTGCTGATCCTTTTGAAGAAAATTTTATCGCCAACCATACAATAATCATTAACCACCATAAAAGAACAATTACAGAAATAGAGAAAGTTAAATCAATTATTCTCTTAGTGAGAGCATAAAACCAATTTCCTCTTTGGCGATCAGAAAGTGTGATTTTATAGCTTTTTGGATTATTTATAGTTTTTTTAATTTCACTAATAATAAGTTTAATATGAACGCTTGGTTTTAAAGAACTAAGAACTGTAAAAAGCAATGAACGCAAAAATTTAGGAAGCGGATTTAATATTTTTAGCTTGCCAGAAAATTTATCTCCATAAACAATTGGTAAACGAAATATGACAATATTCATATCTCTTATAGTGGCTAAGAATTCTTCTGCTTCTCGTTTTGTTTGGGCGTATGGGCTTTGATTTTTTGAATCGCTTGCGTGAAAAGAAGTAGTATATATGAAAGTCTTAATCCCAGCAGCTTTTGCAATATTTATTACGCTTCTTAAATTATCTACATTTGCTTTTCTAAACTCTTCTAAACTAACTTGCTTGTCGTTATTATGAATGGCCAAATGAATGAGAGTATCATATCCTTTAATTTTTTTTAGGAGGCTTTGATAATCTGCGATCCTTTCATTTGGAAAGGTTTCCTGCATATATTCTTTATTACGTCCAACTAAAAGTAAGTCATTGTCAAAATTTTTTAATTTTGGCACAATTTGTTGTCCAAGAAATCCTGACGCTCCAGTAATTACAATACTCATCAATTTACTCTTCAAAGTTAGTTGTCATTAGCTTTGCTATAAATGAACACCTTCAATATGTCATTAGTTATAATAAAATGAAATACTACTTTTCAAGGAACATGCTCCGAGATATATTTAGAAAAAGCATTTGATGGAACAGGATTTCAACCAAAAGAACGCTTGCCAAATGCTAAACATCTCGGCGAAACTAGCTTAATGTTCTTAGTGCATCTGGGTGTTAAAAAAGTGCGAATCACTCTGCCTGTTTAGTGTTTTATATTTTAGGACTTCTCTAATTTCAGCTTCTTTTTAACGGCACGAGTTATGCTAAGCATGAATACCAAAACTATACCTATAAAACCACCAGCTAAAATTGCTAAAATAATAATAAGTTTTCTTGGCGATGTTTTAGTTATAAAGTCTGTGCCACTAAGTGAGGAAGTAACTTTCACAAATTCTGGAGAAAATGAAGCTAGGTTTCCTTCGCTTAAAAATAGCAAATATGTAGAATTAGCAATCTCATTTTCAAGTTCAAGTAATTCTCTATTAAGGCCTGCGAGCTCGTATGAAAAAATTAATTTCTCGCTTTTGTTCTCTAATGTTCCCACTTTAATTTTCAAATCTCGAAGCTCTTTAGAAAATATTTCAAAATCAGTGCTATTTTCTATAAAACCTAATTCCTCTTCGAGTGCGATATAACCTCGCATAAAGAGAGGTGTCTCACCTGTTTCAATGTAATTATATAGGTTAATTCTATCAGTTGATGCCGCTCGGATTTGCCCTGGTTGTTCTATGTTTAATTTACGAGCTATTGTAATTTGATTTTTTAATTTTGCTACTCTTGCTTGTATATCCGCTTCAGCTATAGCCTGAACTTCCGCAATTTTTTCATTCATTTTTGCTACATCAGCACTTAATTGAGTTTGAGAGGAGTTGATTACAATTAGTTTTTCTAGATTAATTCTGTCTATTTCCTGTTGAATACCATTCTTATATTGATCATTTTTTACCTGAATATAATCTATCAGATCGATTGTTGAGGCTTTTTTAATGTGCGCGAGGAAAGCAACAATAAAATCTTTTAGTTCAGGCCGCGATAGAGTTTCACTTGTGAAAGTAAGCCTCGCACCTGTTTTTGTAATGTTATAGCTAAAAGCAATATCCTTGTTTTCTTTTGGCTCATTTGAGTTGGATTTATCAAATTGAGAATTTATATATTCATTGATAAATTGCTCAATAAACTGACCATTGTTAAATTGGCTGGTGTAAAAAGAAGTAGCAGTCTCGTCATCTAACTCTACGTCAGGTAGATTTGAAACCCTATCCAGCCAAGTAGCCTCCTGCTGAGTAAGCGCTTGCAAGTCAACATTTGCCTCTAGTTGTGTTGGAGACATTAAATAATAACCAACACCAATAAGAGTTGCAAAAATAGTGCTGGCTATAATAATCCATTTTCCTTGCCAAATACCAACTGTTAAATCAATCAAGTCGATCTCGTCTTCTTGCACAAAATTTTGTGATTCATTATTTACATTCGCTATAAAAAGTCCGATCAATCATGTTGGTTAGTATGCTTTAATAATCACTCAATATCAGCAAAAATACTGAGAATCAAGGAAATTGATAAGCGAAAAAATGCACCGCTTTCCTAGAGCAATAGCTTGATGCTAATCGCTCAAGCAGTTAGTTTGGAGCACGCTTGATTCGCACAACACGATCATCAGTGCTAGACCTATCATCACTTTCAATCAAATTAAATAATATCTGCCTTGCGCTTATTTCATCTTCATCATTTTTTGCTTTTTCTAACACCTGCAATTTAGAGCTAATATCACTCCTGATATACACTTTATTCCCAGCTTTTAATATCTTTTCATGTTTAGTCGCTTGAACATTTTGCGGATCATAAAAGAGTTCCTCATGCGTTTTTTCACCCGGACGACGACCAATAATTTCTATCGCAATATCGCCAGTTGGATTTTGCTCATCACGCACGCTTTGCCCAGATAATCTAATCATATTTTCAGCTAAATCACGAATAAGAACAGGCTCGCCCATCTCAAGTAGAAAAATATCACCACCCTCAGCCATTGATCCTGCTTGCACAATAAGTTCTGCTGCTTCATGAATAGACATGAAATATCTAGTCATCACCTCATCAGTCACAGTTACTGGCCCACCAGCGGCAATTTGTTCTTTAAATAGAGGCACAACTGATCCGTTAGATCCAAGCACATTGCCAAATCTAACTGCGCAAAATTTTTGCCCTTTGCCCATCGCCTTCGCTTTTTTGGCACAATCACGAATAATCAGCTCAGCCCATCGTTTTGTTGCTCCCATAACATTTGTTGGGCGCACCGCCTTATCGGTCGAAATCAACACAAAATGCTCAACCCCAATTCCAAGAGATGCTTTTGCAATCGTTTCAGTGCCAAAAACATTATTGCTAATTCCCTCCAGCACATTTGCTTCGACCAATGGAACATGCTTATGCGCTGCGGCATGAAATACCACTTGCACCGCTTCTTGCTTAAGTGTTCGCTCAACCAATTTCTTATCAATAACAGAGCCCAAAATTGGAATAATCGGCAAGTTAGTTCTTTTTTTCAAAACTCTTTCAATCTGATAAAGCGCGAACTCATTAGCTTCAAATAAAACCAACTTACGTGGTTTCCACTTTATAATTAGACGACATAATTCAGACCCTATTGAGCCACCAGCCCCACTAACAACTATTGATTTACCTTCTATCATCTGTTGCAAAAGTTTAGTATCAGCAGGAATTGATGAGCGACCCAACACATCATCAATGTCAATTTCACGAACCTGAGAAATTAAATATTTCCCAGAAGCCAAATCTGCCAGTGCGGGGAGTGAGCGAATTTTTATATTATGCTTTGAAAGTTCAGCAAAAATGACTTGTCGCTTACTTGAAGCAATTGATGGCATTGAAAGAATTACCTCTTTCACTCCAAGATTATCTATCAAATATTCTAATTTACTTGGCTCATAAACCCTGACCCCAGCTACCTCACTGCCTTGCAAAGACTTATCATCATCAAGAAAACCAACAACATATTTACTTCCTTCACGTTGCAATGCCGTTGCCAGCTGAGAGCCAGCCGCACCAGCACCATAAATTACAATCTGGCTAGAATATTTGCGCCCATTTGATGAACTCAAAAGATATTTCATACCAAAGCGCGAACCGCCGATAATAATGATTGCCAAAATCACATAGATTAGTGGCACCGATCTTGGGAAAACTCCCATTCTAGAAATTTCTAAGATAAACAGCACGCCAACCCATAAAAGAGTAGCAATTACGATGGCATTAATAATAGTCCATATTGCCTTTTCAGGAAGATAGCGAGTGACTGCTCGATAAAGCCCAAAGCGAATAAAAACAGGAATGGCCGTAAGAGGCGCAGCAAAAACAACCAATAATTGCAGTAAATCTGGTCTAAATATTTCATTTAAGCGAAACGAATAGGCTGCCCAAACAGCAAAAGCCAAAGCTACAAAATCAAAGGCAAGCAAAATTCCTCTTTTTAGAGGGCGAGGAAGATTGAGCAAATAATTTCGGATTGAATTAAACATAATTTACTCTATCAATTTAAACTATGTGTGTGAAGTATGAAATATAACAAATTTAACAAGGAAAAGCTATTTCAACAAATAGATGAAATTTTGCTATACATTATAGTATTTTCTAAATTCAATTATGCTAATTGAATTACGCTGGCTTCGCCGCGCACCGCAGACGCTGTCGCTTCGTGCGGTGATAGTATTTAGCATTGAAAATGCTAAATACTATATGCCATACAAAATGCTAAACATGATTTTTGTAACTAATTGAAATATAACGATTAAATCACATCATTCAAAGCATGAGCCGTAAAGGTGATTGCTGGGATAATGCGGTGGCTGAAAGTTTTTCATACGCTGAAAACAGAATTCATTTTGCTAATGATTACGCATCACCAGTGGATTTTGAAAAATTCAGAACGTCGCATAAAAAATTGTCCCGTTAACTGTTGCCAGATCAATTTGAATGTCTCTGCCCTCTGATTGAACCACTGAGTATGATTTATGTCCATCATTTTGTATTTATTCTATATCGGGTTGCTCTAGCCTGTCCAAATCGTTCAATCTTGTTCATTTCGACTAATTTGCGCAGGGTATGATCTACTGTTCTTGGGTTAAGTCCTGTTGCTTTAACAACCTCAGAGCGATTAAAAGATTCAACTAAATTGGCATATTCCCAAACTTTTAATTGCAACTCTGATAAGAATACCTCTGTTGGCTCGTCTGTCATCAACTTCAAGGCTTGTTGACTTTGAGAAATTACTACTTTTAAGAAAAATAGAATCCAAGGTGATAAATCTTCATCATCACTCTTCCAGCTTTGCTGTGTTTTATTCAAAGCAACGTAATAATCTGCTTTATGCTCTTCAATGATTTTCTCATGAGAAATAAAAGGAATAAAAGCATAACCAGCTTTAAGCATTAAAAGGTTGGTCAATACCCGACTTAAACGCCCGTTACCATCTTGAAATGGATGAATTGCCAGAAACTCAAAAATAAAATTCCCTATAATTAAAAGCGTTGGAAAATTATCTTTTGCTAATTCCTTCGTTGTCCAATCTAAAAGCTCTTGCATCTCTTTGGCTACAAGATGGGGTGGTGTTGGATCAAAAATAACACCTACCAATTCACCAGCTTGATCTCTTGCTTCAACTCTGTTTGAGCCAAATTTATAAGTTCCTTTGTGTCTGATGTCTTTTTCAGAATATTGTAAAATTTGTTGGTGAAGCCCTAATATTGAACTTTCAGTAAAAGGAATATCACTCCAATGCTCAAAAACTGTTTTTAAAACTTCCAAATATCCCCCAACCTCTTGTTCATCACGTGTTTTAAATTTTGTGATGCGCTGTTTTTGGAAAAGCGCCTGAACATCTTTATCGCTTAGTTTACTTCCCTCAATACGTGTTGAAGCACCAGTTGAGGTTACTAACACCGAAGTTTGCAACCGTTGCGCCATCTGTGGCGATAGAGTATTTGCAATTCTCCAATGCCCCTTGATTGCATCAATAGATGCAATTTGGCTATAAATTTTGGTAGCTAATTTAGCTGAAAATTGAAGTCGCTTTTCGAATCGTTGCATTTTTCACCTTAGTTGCTTGTGAGATATGGTATGATATGGTGAAAGAAATGCAAGTCTAAATTATAAAAAAATGAAATAAAAATCGGAGCCAATTAAAAAACTCTAACGGGTTTTATATTAAATGCAAATCAATAAAATATATCTATAAATACTAAAATCATGTTTTAATATGATCAAATATTTACAAGTGAATACTGATTATCCTGATAAAAATATCGTGAACATTTAATCAGCCTATTGCAATTTTTATAAAGTTTAGCAACTATCAATCGTTCTTTTGGGGGAAAAGAACATGGACTTAAATTTATTTGGAATTCCTAGATTTAATTTAGAGAATCGATCAATTCAAAGATTGCCAGCTAAAGCCTATTTAGCGATAGCGCTTCTATTAATTAAATATGATGGGTTTGTGCGCCGTGCAACTTTGGCAAGTTATTTATGGGAAGATCGTGATACAAATTTAGCTAATGCAAACCTAAGACAATTGCTGGCTGCAATACGCCGATTTGAAAAGCAAAATTCACTTGAAATCATTAAAGCAGATAGAAATAATATCTATTTAGCAAATTCTGTCGTATGTGATCTAGATGAATTTACCTCTATTAAAAAGCTGACCACTTCTGAGGGGTTAAAAAGATATGTAGCAAATTATCAAAGAGATTTCTTGCAAGGGTTAGAAGATAGTTCAGGAGACAATTTAAATAAATGGATTTTAATCCAGCGACAAAATTTCTCTAATCAATTTTTGCAAATTGCATATAAAGGCGCTTTAAAGATTGGCGGCAAAGATGGAGAAATTGCTTTAGAAAGTTTGCTTTTATCACATCCATATGATGAAAAATTGCTACAAACCCTTATTATATCTCTTACAAAAAATGGCGATTATATAAAAGCCAAAAGATGCTTTGATATGTTTGCAAAAAGATTATCTCAAGACCTTAATGTAAATCCAACTAATAAAACAATAACATTGGTCGCTCGATTGCTCCCTGATTTAATTCCTGAGCTTCATAGAAAATATTCATTTCTTTCCAGAAGAAACACCAGCAACATTATATTTACTGGCTTTGAGAATAATCCTCTAAGAGAAGAAGCTAAAGTCAATAATAATCCGCTTCCTCGATTATTAATTCTACCCCCAACATCTGGAGCATCTGAACTGCCAACATATAGTCACAGACTGGTGGATTCTTTGATAGAAGATATAACCTTGTCATTATCTAGAATGAGTAATTTTGTTGTTCTTGCTCCACATACCGCAAAACAATTTGTAAAAATGGAGCATGTTCAAATGCAACCAACGCTCGATGTAGATTTTATTATATCAACAAGGTTGATGCCAAATGGTAGCAATTTAAATCAAGAAGAAAAAAGATACATAATAAAATTAACCTCTGTTTCAAGCGGAGAGGTTTTGATAACAGAAGAGATTCGTTTAACGTCAATGGGTCTTTATGAAAGCTATTGTGATGTAATTCAATCATTAGTCAGTAGGATTGGATTAAAAATTGACTGGTCAGTTTTATCTGACTTTCGTAATACTGGTTTTGCCAATGCTTACATTTTCTATTTGATTGGGAAAGAGAAATTGAATATTGGTGATCTGCCAAATGTTCGTGCTGCACGCAAAGCATTTAAGCATGCCATAAAGCTAGCACCAGATTTTTATTTGGCTCAACAAATGCTAGCACGAACTTATCATCTTGAATGGTATCTTTTGGGGCGCCCCGAATGCGAATTACTTTTGAAAACAAAAAACATCGCAACCAGACTTATCAAAACAAACCCCTCTTTAGCAGGGGGTTATTGGGAATATGGAAATTCACAATTGTATTTGGGAGATATAGGTAGTGCTTTAGAAATTACATCTGTCGCTATATCCTTAGCTCCGAACCATTCAGATATAATTGCACACAAAGCTGATATTCTTTGTCATCATGGCGAGCATAACATGGCTCTTAAACTAATAGGCAAAGCGCTAGAACTTAACCCACTACCACCAGATATTTATTATTGGACTGCGGCTGGCAGCAAATTTTTTCTTCGTGACTATAAAGGCTCTCTAAAAATAATATACAAAACAAAGCCTATTAGTCCTTTATGCTGGCGTTTAACGGCAGCTTGCTATGCGATGCTTGGCAATAAAAGAGAATCAAAAAAATATAAAGAACTCTATCTGAACGAATATCCCGATTTTAGAGTAAGTGTATGGCCAAAAATGTTTTCAGCAAATAGTCAAAACGATATTGAGCATTATACGGAGGCCCTATATCTAGCAGGTTTTAACTAGGTAATGCTTACTAACCTCTACTACGGAAGCGTAGAAATTCAAATTCCCATATTATTGCTATGGATAAAAGGAGGAAAAAATGACAAGTATAATTAATTATGATCCACATAAAGGTGGTATTCAAATTCAAGATTCTGTCACAGGAAAAACTGAAAATATACAGGCCACTATGCTCAGAAAGATTGCTAAACGAAAAATGAAGTTCGCTATTAAAAGTAATCAACTGGCTGCTCATGTGTTGATTAAGCTCTCCACTACTTAATTATGGGGATATTAAAAATAACACTCTACAAAATGAATATCACCCCTATTTTGAATTAGTAGGTGTTGCGGTGATGACCAATAATACCATCTCCCAGTATCATGATAGGGTAATATCCCCAAATGAAACAATGCACCGAGTCAGTCAGTCATTTGAACAACTTGGAATAACACGAGTTGCTGATCAAACAGGGTTAGATAAAATTGGCATCCCTTGCTTTGCTGCCTTTAGACCCAATTCCAAGACCCTTGCCAATAGTCAAGGTAAGGGTCTTGATCGAGATTCAGCAAAAGCTTCTGCTGTTATGGAGGCAGTAGAACATTCAATTGCAGAAAATCAATATATTCCAACACTGGTAGGAAATATTAAGGGATTGAGTGAGAGAGGTCAGACTTTAGTTGATATTCGTCACCTGTTGCCAATCGGAGAGATTATCCCTGATAATAAAAAGCTTAGATGGGTTAAAGGCTATAATTTGTTATCGCAAGATGCGGCTTTGATCCCATTTGATGCAGTAAATATAGATGGCAAAAAAACTGATTTAATAGGCATATGCAAATCCACAAACGGGCTTGCCTCAGGAAATTGTGAAGAAGAAGCAATTTTTCATGGTCTTTGTGAACTAATAGAGCGTGACGCAGGATCACTTTGGTCTTTGAAAAACAAAGAAATGCAAGCTCTAACAGCTATTGATCCCGCCACCTGGAAAGATAAAACAGTTGTAGAACTTTTTCAAAAAGTTGAAAATGCTGGATTGAGTATGAAATTATTTGACCATACTAGCGATATTGGTATGCCATGCGTTATGGCTGTGATTGGTGAGATTGGCAAAGATGAATATCAACATTTTGACCTTGCAGCAGGTTATGGAGCTCACCCAATCGCTTCTCGTGCTGCAATTCGTGCAATTACTGAGGCGGCGCAAACACGTATAACTTCAATTGCTGGATCTCGTGATGATATTGACCCAGATTCTTATAGTGAGATAGCAGCTCTTGAACATATAAAGTTGCTTGAAGTGAAAGCTACTCCTAATAGATCGATGTCAAAAGGAATGCCGCTTGGAACTTCATTACCTGAGTTACTAAGTTATACAATGTTGGCTCTTAGAAAAGTTAGAATTGAAGATATTTTCGCTTTCCCACTCTGTGGGGATGAATTTGATTTCTCAGTAATGAAGTTAGTAGTCCCACCTTTGGAAGATCGTGATGCAAACAGCAATTGGCGTCCGAATATAAGAGCATTAGAAGTGATGTTGGCGGCATGAGGATATTATTTGCAGGCCCAAGTATTTATGGTGCGAATATTGATTTAGGTTCAATTGAACTAAGACCGCCAGCAGCTCATGGTGATCTAGCACGAGCTGTTTTGGATGGAGCTAGTGCCATTGGGTTAATAGATGGAGTTTTTGAAGCTATAGCAGCTGTGTGGCATAAAGAAATATTATTTGCACTTCAACGTGGGGTTGCAGTAGCAGGTGCTGCATCAATGGGTGCGCTGCGTGCTTCTGAATGTGCTAAATTTGGTATGATTCCAATTGGTAAGATTGCCCATTCTTATCTTGATGGATCTCTAGATGACGATGCAGCTGTTGCACTGATACATGGGCCAACTGAGTTAGGAAGCCCACCCTTTACTGATGCATTGGTAGATATAGAACACACGCTTTCTATTATGCTAAATTCTGGTTGCATCAACACCAATGAAGCAAAAAAAATACTTGAAAATGCACGTAAAACATTTTTTAAAAAACGCACTATTGATTCAATAGTATCTGAACTACCCAATGCTGTTTATCTAAGACAGCAATATAAAAAATACTTCACTAGTCTAAAACAGGCGGATGCTCTTGAACTAATTGCGTATATCAAGCAACTGTCTGAAAATAATATCGCATCACCATTATCATGGAAACTTGAGCAACCCCGCACTTGGACAAATGCGCTAAATAAGATTGCAAATAGAAAGCAGTTTGTTCAAAACGGCGAACAAGTATAGAATAGTTTTTTAGATTCACGCAAGATTCACGCTTTCTATCTTCTCTTGTCAAAAGGCTACAAAAAGTAGTCATAACAGGGGGAAATAAATGTCACAAAATTATGTATCTATTACTATTCCAACAGACTTGCGTATGTTTGCAGTTCAAGGATTAAATAATCTAACGCCTAGAGAAACTGAAATACTTCAAAATGTCGTTAATAACAAAACTTCTAAAGAAATTGCACGTAAGCTAGGTATTAGCTATCGCACAGTAGAAGCGCATAAATCTAATATGTTACTCAAAATGGGTTTGCATAGCACATTAGATATTTATCGAGTGCTTTATGTTTTATCCAATGAGGATTGAAAATAAGTCATAACAATAAATTGCTATAATTCTTCGTGGTCATATTCAAACTGGTCTATATAACAATGTTTATGATTGCGAAGTTTTTTAATATGAAAAAACCACTCATAATGAAACCTTAGCATCAGCAATGCTCAAATACATCCTATGCGGATAATCAATGCTCTCAATATTTTTAAAACCAAGCGATTGATAAAAATCTATACGCCTTGTAAATGCAGCATCGTCACCATCAACCAACACATCAAGAACAATAATAG